>NZ_JBCOME010000059.1:0-24402 GCF_040924365.1 Ruminococcus sp. 1001136sp1_2201st1_G3_2201SCRN_220225
GTTTCATACATTAGTTCCAACATTTCGTTCATAAAGGCTGGAACTTTTTCATCTGCAAGAAACATTGCTTCCACTTCCCATGAATAAATTCCTTCGTCATAGAATTCTTTTAGCAGAGTACATAGTTTTTTTGACTGAACCGGATTAGTTCCCTTCCATCCATTTCTGCCAAAAGATGCAATCGCACGAATCATCATTTTCATATGCCATTTTGAAAAAGTAAATTGAAAATCGTATTTGCTTTCTTTCCAATATTTTACCATATCTGAACAACAGCCGATGAACAGTTCCAAAAACCATTCTTTTTCTTTCGCAGACCATTCATCTACATAGTACCTATTCCAAACCGCCAGTTGTTCCCAATATGATATTTCAGTAAAATTCCTGCCTCTTATATCCTCTTTCCATTTTGAAGATACTTTTTCACTGATAAAACTCTTTTTTATTCTTTCTAAGGGATCTATTTCTTCTGGATGTGGCCATTTCATAAATACAAAAAAATAATATTGCTCTAGATCTGGCAACTGCGTATCTTCATTAAGTTTACTCCATAATAATTCTCCAAAGGCAACTTCTTGTTCTCTGGTTAATTTTCCCCATGTATATAACTGCCCCATTCTGGCCAATACGGAGGTTCGATTTATTTTCTGTTGTTTTCCTATATTAAATATTGCTTTAATAATTCGGGGTTCAAGATGAGCTTTTCTATATAATGGATTTGATAATTCATACTCTGTAAACACATCAAAAGGATCTAGCTGTACTACTCCAAGTATATTTTCTCTCTCTTTCATTGAGCAGGTTAATAATGCATTTATTTTAGTTCTTTTAATATAATCTGCGGTTTGATTCATAACAGAGGAAATGAATTTATTTAATAATCTTTGATCTTTCACCGCATTTTCTCCAATCAATTGGATCATCAAGTCTATCATTTTTCCCTGCTGCACAGAATCCAATACAGCACACATTCTTTCTAATATAGGAATTCCGGATTCTACAATAGAGGTATAAACATTTTGATCATACCATGGATCATATTTCTGAACTTTTCCTATATTATTCATTATCGCATTATATACATATTCAAAAAGTTCATCGATTTCTTCTCTATTCTCGGATCGTAAATATTCTCTTGTAATACATTTTTTTACCACATCTGTTTTTCCAAGACGAAGTAAAAGCTGCCATGTATATTGAGGATAGTAAGATAGCAAGCTTTTTACTAAAATATCCTGCTGATTATTCAGTAAACTTTTACTTCGAAGATATAATGGAAATCCACTATATTCAATGCTTTTAAAAACAGAATATGCCTCCCAACAATTGTTCTCAGATCTAACCAAAGTAATGGATTCCCGATTTAACTCAAATTCCGGTTCTGGAGATTCCTTTTTTAACCAGGTTAATGCACCGTCTGTAAACAGAATTTTTTCTTTATCCCAGTTATAATACTTTTTATATTTAGAAATCTCATTATTAATTTCATTGCATTTTTTTCTGGTTTCTTCCTTATATGGATTTATACAAAATATTAAATGTTCTTTTAAATACAATGCACATACCAGCAGAGACTTCAAATATACGTTTTTGGGGCTGCTCTCTGCTATTTCATTATTATTCTTTTGTATATCGTTGGTAAGTTCTTCTACTGCTTTCAGTGCTTCCTCATTAAGACCACATTCAGTCATTACGCCAATGAATCTTAAGCGTACCTCATAAGGCATTTCTTCTAAAGAGCATGATACCAGTTCTAGCTGAACTTTTTCCAGATCCATTTTGAATAAATTCATAAGAATTTCTTCAAGTTTCAAATAATATTTGCCATCAACTATAAAATTTGTGCAAGGTTTAAGCAGGTCACAAATGCTGTTCCACTTTTCTTCATCCATATTTTGTCTATAGTTTTCAAGTAAATATAACCCTACTGTAAACCATTTATTCTTGTTTTTCTCTTTCAAATCCGAGTGAGAATTTAAAGTATCCCATATTTTATATAAGTTATTCTCAATATTTTTATCTAAAGGCAAACAAGATTTTTTATATCTCCTTGTATATTCATAAGCAAAATCCAGTAATTCATTACAGTAGTCAAGATTAGATTCTAATTCTTTTTCGCTACATTGTAAAAGTTCTTTTCCATTGGTATAACTTTTTACCTGTTGCCTGAAATCTGCTGGAACTATAAGCCATCCGGGATACTGCTCAAATTCTTTGGCCCATTGCTTGGTTAACTCTTTTCTTTCTTTTCTACGTTTATTAGAATTTCCCAATAACCCTTCTATCCTTGTATATTTAATATTCCAATTATAATCTTCAGAATATACATTACTCATATTTAGTAAAGGATTTGTATTCTCTTCAATGTTTCTTGAATTAGTATCGTTTTCTAGTTGTTTATTTTTTAAATATACATTTTGATCAATACCATTTTGAAAAGCTTTTGCTTTTGTTTCCTCACAACGTACATTTAATAATGCTGCCCGATCATATACTGGAATATTATTATTTTCAAAAAACTTTTTTCGATTTTTTACGCTAATTCCCAGTAACGAATTAGCTTTTCCTTTTTCAACATTTTGCATGTTTGCAATTCCCACAATACAATTATTATAATCAGCTATGAGACTTCCCGAAAAACCTTCATAATCCATGGCAGCAGAATCTATTGTATCTAAGATCATATTTTTATTAGGTTTTTTTAAAAGATTAGTATTTTTTAATTGTATCCACCTTTTTTCAAAGCCAAAACTTTTACCATATCCAACCATTTGTAATTCGTCAAAAACATCTAGTTCTGCACTAACCAAATAAAGAGGCTGAACATCAATACTCTCTTCGCATCGTAATACAACCAAATCCTCTGAGCTGTTATTGTCCTCAGAAATTACGGTTGTATGGTAACTCCGTTTATTTCCATTGTCCCCCTCCCATTTTTGAAATAAATATCGAATACTTGTCTATTAAGATTCAAATCTTTTCTAAGTATGCTTTTAGCTTTTCTGGTGACATTTCTCGTAATTTTGAAGTTGATTCAAGCTTTTTTTCAAGCGTATGATCTTTTGCATATTGGCGAAATTCTGCTAATGTCATTCCATGTTCTGTGCAATAAATTCTTAGATTTATAATTTGTATATGAATACGAGCGTTTTTTATATAATCTTGTGCTTCAGAAATATTTTCGACACAAAAATGTTTATTTAGTAATTGATAGATTTCGCTATCAGTCCTTTTCAGCTCCACAAAGGCACAAACAGCACTGGAAATATCTTTTTCTCTTTGCTTTTCTTTGGCACGAACAATTTCGTTATCGCAATATTGATTGATATAATCAATTACAGCATCATTCAAAAAAATCCCAATTTTTTGTAATTCTTGTTTTAAGTCCATACTCTTCTACTTTTGTTAAAATAATGCGATGTTGTTGATAGTATATTATAATATGCATTTTCAAAAAATTTTCGGTAGGAGTAATCTCATAGTTTGGGAAAAAGGGCAAGTCTAAATAGACCCGCCCCTCTATAATAATTTTCAGTTATTTCATTACACATAAACTTTCATCAATCCATTTCTGGACTTCTTTTTCAGTTACCTTAACTAGGCGTACAATTTGCTTAACATCCATTCCCTCTTCTGCCATAAAAAGAACTGTTTCCTTTTGGGTCTTTAATTCACCACGCTTCTCGCCACTTTCCATTCCCGCGCTATAAATTTTCTCCATTTCATGGCACATAAGCTCAATCCCTTTCTGTGTTTCTTTCAATTCATGTACCCCTTTTTGCAAGAGCAGGACTGTGCATTTTATCTGCTCTTTTACAATGCAGATCGTGCATAAGCCTTCCAAGTTCTGTATCGTCCTGTTTCCTGGAATTCACATAAATGATATGTACTTCATCCTGGAATGCTTTATTAATCTCCTTGATTTGTCTGTCAATATGGTAAATCGGAAGTCCATATCCAAGGATATTATCTCTGGTAATAAAAATCACGTAGCTTTCTGGCAGCTCATCGAAGTCCTGACCGGGATTTATTCATCAGGCCGCTATGATAACGAGCTCGTTTCGGGGATGCGCCCTCATTATCTTGTTGGTTTTCTACACCAAACTTTAACTCTTAAAAATAATACGAAATAAAACACCAAAAATCACAAATTATAGACAAAGAAAGTATTTTTTCGAACAGATCTATTTCCCATATTTGATATTTCATCTTTTTGAAAATGCTAAATATACAATATTGTAAAAAGGCAAGCCTAATCAGACCTGCCCTTTTATAATGATTTTTCAGTTATTTTGTTACACACAAAGTTTCATCAATCCATTTCTGGACATCTTTTTCGTTTACTTTAATTAGGCGGGCAATTTGCTTAACATCCATACCTTCTTCGGCCATAGAAAGAGCTGTTTCCCTCTTGGCTTTGAGTTCACCTTTTTCTATACCGCGCTTCTCGCCGCTTTCCATTCCCTCGCTATAAATTTTCTCCATTTCATGGCACATAAGCTCAACCCCTTTCTGTGTCTCTTTCAATTCATGTACCCTTTTTGCAAGAACCGGACTGTGCATTTCATCTGCTCTTTTACAATGCAGATCATGCATAAGCCTTCCAAGTTCTGTATCGTCCTGCTTCCTGGAATTTACATATATGATATGTGCTTCATCCTGGAATGCTTTGTTAATCTCCTTGATCTGTCTGTCAATATGGTAAATCGGAAGTCCATATCCAAGGATATCATCTCTGGTAATAAAAATTACATAGCTTTCCGGCAACTCATCGAAATCCTGACCAGGATTTAAGGTGTTCATATCCATTAGGCCACTATGATAACGGGCTCTCTTTGGAGACGCGCCTTCATTATCCTGCTGGATTTCTACATCAAACTGTTTGCCTTCAGAGTCTCTGGCAACGCAGTCCATTACTGCTGACCGGCCCTGCATATTTTTATAGTCCTTCTGAATTATCTGATCAATTACACGCAGATCCTGTTTTTCCATAATAACCTGCAGAACATATTCCAAGCATTCTCTTTGCTTGAATACGTTTCTCATAAAAATATCACTCATAAGGGTGAAATTCTTGATAATCCCTTTGTATTTATCATACCGTGCTTCTAATTCACTGTCTTGTATGCTGTTTTCAGTTGCCATGGGTGTAGTCACCTCCATTCGTCCTTATACTTAGAACGATAATAGACTTTTTATGTGATTTTATCTTAACATTAATAGGGGTTCTTTACAAGATGATTTTTTGTGGTTTGAAGGGGATGGTGTTTGAAAGCTGATTTATGAAATAATATCAAATGGAACTAAATGGCATTAGATAGCAGCGCCTGACAGAGAAAGCTATTATATGACACCAAATATCACTAAGTAGTACCAAAAGATCAATGAAGGGGACAAAAATCAACCTTGAAACTGTCACATTTGGTGTTCAAAAAAATTGTTGGTTCCGTGTGTTATTGAGTGTTATCTAGTGTTAAATGGTATCAAATGACACACAATATCATGTACTGGATGATACTACATAGCACTATATGATGTAAATGCGTTTAGATGGAAACAGCATTTCGCAGACATCCGGAAAACAAAACGCCACACGGACATCTATCCCGTCTAAATTTTTCATTACAGAGTTGACTTCCCCGCCGATATAGCGGGCTGCTTTGTCAACACTGAGCAATATTTCATCACTAAGTGCTAATTTTCTCATTCTTTTCCTTTCACATTTTGTCACTATTTGCCAAATACAGAACTTCTTCTGTTTAGATTTGGATAGTGCCTTTTTTTCTGAATACGTGGGAAAAATAATGCTCATTTTTGAACCTATTTTTACCCCGAAAACGGCATTTGGTCACTGCGGTACCGGCTGTGGTATATGCCGTTAATTATCCTATTATAATACAGGTCATTTCAGAAATTCAAGAGAAATCGTGTGCTTTTGTGGAAATGGTGAAAATTGGTGAAAATAGTCTGCTGTCCCTCCTTTTTTACAAGATTCTTTTTTTCAATACTAATATGTCATATTTTTTGTTTCTGTCAAAAAATGTCGGGGTACTTGTTTCTTTGTGGTTATCTGCTTTCCTGGAAAACCCTTTCTTAAATAACCATTCTTAAAAATATTACATACTAAATGTGTAAGTATTCTATAAATATATTTCTTTGTATGGACATCCACCTTACAGGATTAATATGTCATTTTTTTAGAATTTTGTCAAAAATTTTCATAAAAGATCGGATTCTGAGCGAAAATCGGACAATATATAACTGAAATATAGTTAAATGCTTAGCCAATGATGGCAGAAAGGAAAAAAGAATGAGAAAAGAATCAAAAGAAATGGCTGTTACAGCCGCAACAATGAAAAAAGAGAAAAGGAACGAACCTGCTGCAACTACTTTTGTTAATTACCTGGAGAGCTGGTACCAGAACAAATGTCTTTCGAATTCAACCAGCAGCAGTACGGCTGCTTACTACCACTGGATGATCTTCAATGTCATTGAACCCAGCCTTCCGGATAAGGAGCGGGCGGTTGACGATATCGATGCAGAATACCTGAATGCTCTTTTGGCATGCATCAATCAAAAAAATGAAAATACGGCTGCTTCGGCATACCGCTTTCTGCGTGTCTTTATAAAGGATCGTTTTGAACCAGATACCGGTGATTATGAACTTTTCTTTCAAATAAAAAAATATTCTGTTTTGGAAAAAAATCCTGTCCTTTATACACCGGAACAGCTTACCTGCTTATTATCAGCTGCAAAGAAAGACAACACCTCCCACTATCTGGAATATGCCCTGGCGCTTTACTGCGGGCTGAAACCCGGGGAAATCCTTGGACTTAAATATGACAGCTTCGATCTGGAGGCAGGCACGGTAACGATCTGCGGGCTGCATGCACGGAATTATGTGTCTGCTGACAGGAATGGGGGTGATAATAGTCAGAGTCTCAAATACAGTGGCAGAAAGCTCCGTTCAGACAGTAATTACCGTACTGTGCCTGTTCCGGAATTTTTATTTGATGAGATCAGGGAACGGAGATATCTGAATGAGGGCATTCTTCTGAGATATCCCGGACTGGCCGAAGAAGGCGCCCTGTGCCTTGGTCCATATGGAAAAGTCAAGACGCTTCCCACACTGAATACCAGACTGAAAAAGATCACACAGTCCTATGGCCTGCCCCGCATCTCCCTTGGAGACCTCAGATATATGTATCTCGCAGATCTTATCAAAAGGGAAAAACAGTTTGATAAGATCATGAAACTTTTCGGATATGCAAATCCTTACCGGATGCTGAACCTCTGCCAGCAGATCGCGGATATCCAGGGAGAGATTTTAACTGTAAACGTTCCGTTTCCTGAGATATTTTATTATAAAATGTAAAGCTGATTTTAATCATAAAAATAATTCCAATAAGCATGAGCATCGGGAAGCTGGTAGGGTTTCTGTTCCACATTGCACTGCCTTTTCGGTTCCACGCAGCCCTGTTCCTTCGATAAAAGATGATGGGCCAACACATACTCTTCGATTATCTTTGAGATATCATAGGTTTCCTGTTTCTGGGAGGCTACATAGATCCTGCTGGTAAAATCCGGGCTGTAATGTCCAAGACATTTAGAGATCGTTTTCATGTTGACCTGGTACTGGGCAAGGATTGTGGCATAGGTATTCCGGAATTTCCTCCAGGGAAGCCGGGAGATCCCGCTCTGTTCCATCAGGCGGTTATAAGGTTTGATATAAAAACTGCGGTTATGGCATTGCCCATTTTCATGGCAGCAGATGTAGCCCAGATCCAGGAACTCTGGATCAGAAGCTTTGCGTTTTTCGTAGCGCTGCCGTTCCAGGAGAATCTCATCCAGGACAAAATCAGCCAGTACCACTGTCCTTTTGCTGTTTTGGGTTTTCAGCGGAAGTTCACTGCACAGTACCGGTCTGCTCTCCTGCGCCACTTCCATGTACAGGTCCTTTCCAAGCTGGCGTTCCACAAAAAGTTTCTTGCCAAGGAAATCAATATCGCTGTACCGGAGTCCGGTGATCTCAGAAATCCGCAGGCCGGCAGTGACGGCAAGGAGCATGGGCAGATAAATCATGGGTTCCTGCTGTTTACACAGATATAAAAGATGGGCAGCTTGTTCCACGGTATAAACCTGCTGCCGGGTATCCACTTTTTTCTTCTGGCATGGCTGTTTTACTTCGGAAGAGATCCCGGTATAGATATCTCTGGAAAGATAGTTGTGTTTCCGCGCATAGCAAAGGGAAGCCGTGACGACACCCGCCGCAGTTCTTAATACTCCCGGATGGGGAATACCAGACAATGCCTTTACCAGGTCTCTTCTCTGCAGCGCATCCAGCTTCTTATGGCCGAGTTTGGGAAGCAGGTAGTTTTCTATGATATTCCGGTAAGCGTTGTAGGTATTATAAGTGATCCTTTTTTGTCCGAGCATATGATGGTAAAACCAGAAATCATAAAACTCTTTCACGGTATAAGAAAAAGGGATGAAATTGCCGTTTGCGATTTCCATGAGGGCCTCATCCCTTTCCTGGCGGGCCAGCTGCTTGTTGGAAGAGGTGGTCCGCTGTACCATTTTCACATCGCCGGACTCAAAAACAAGTAAAAGACGGAAACAGTATTTTCGTCTGGCTTTTATGTATATAACGTCACCAAGGGATTTCCCGGAGATGAGCCTGCCATAAAGGAAGGTTTCCTTTACCGGCATCTGGAGATAGGGTTCATTCTTTTTCACAGGTTTTTTCCCTCCTTTTTTCCAGCGCCAAGGACCGGATCCAGGGAACCTGCAACGACAGCACCAACTTCAGGATCCGTACATGGAATCCTGTTGCAAAATGCCAGTGTTGTAGTCTGTTTTGTGTGGCCAAGGATACCAGAGACTGCTTCAAGGGAAAAATCCTGTTCGAGAAGAAAACGGGCGAACATATATCTCAGATCACGCATGTTCAGTCTTGGAAGCCCCGCTTCTGTGGTGATCATTTTTAAAGCAGCTCCTAATGTAGAAACAGACTTTATCTTTGCTGTGGGGCCAAGACAAAGATAAGATTTATAGCCTGTAGCTGATGGATATTTTGTCAGGAGTTTCCTGTTTTCTTTCCGCCGGGCAGAAAGTTCCGAAAATAAAAAAGACGGAATTTTTAAGCTTCGGTTCTGTTTGGTCCCTTCCAGTTTTTTTAACTGGCAGTTCTTCCCGGAATCGTTCAAGGTACAGATCCTCTGGATTGTGATGATCTGTTCCTGTTGCTTGAAATCCGAATACTTCAGTCCGAGGATTTCCCCGGGTGTCAGGCCACAGAAAAGAGCCAGTTGAATCTCCAGGTAATGGTTGGAATTGGAAGCGGCAGTCAGGAATGTGCGAAGCTGTTTCGGGGTATAGAAAACCGGATTTCCGGGAGGCTCCGGATAGTGCCGGATCTGCTGGAAATCTATATCCGGAAGACAGTTGTTTACGCGGGCGTGTTTCAAAGCACTATGCAGCAGCTTATATGCATAATAGCCTCCGTTGCAGCAGTAAGCCTGGCAGGATTCCAGAACCTTATTGAGGTAATCGGGAGTGACACATCCCAAAAGAATATCCTTATGCAGATGAGGCTGGATAATCAGGTTTATGGTCCATTGCTTTTGAACCAGTGTACGGCTGCCATTAGAACCCTGAGCACACACATCATTCAGCCAGTAATCCAGATATTCCGAAAAGGTAAAAGGCATATCCCGCTCTTTTTTCAGTTTAGACAGCTGGTCCTGGTAAGAAGCCAGGGAACGCTGGTAACTCTCTTCTGCTTCTTCCCGGGATGAAAACCCGGTATGACGGCCATACTCGATGGTGTAGATAAGTGGATTTACGGTTTTGGTAAGGTGTCCCCAGGTGCCGTCACTGTTTTGGAAGACGGGGGTTTTGGTTTGTTTTTGCATTGATTCATTTTCTCCTTTGTGATTTTTTTACATGAAATATTTCTTTATCACGAAACATTATATGAAGTTTCTCGGCTATTATCAATACAAAAGTTTCTTAATAACGAATTATTGATGAAGGTAGGGAATATCATGCAGAAACTCAGACCGGATATGAACATTGGCGGGAACATACAGAAAATACGGTATAGCCGAAAGCTTACACAGGATCAAGTGATTGCCAAAATGAATCTCATGGGGATCCAGATCTCCAAAAGTACCTATGCGAAGCTGGAAACAAATCGGATGAATATTAAAGTAAGCGAACTGGTGGCCATGAAGGAAATCTTTGAATGTGAGTTTAATGATTTCTTTGAAGAGCTGAATGAGTAATAATATAGATAAAATATTATTCGGGGAACTCTCTTATTATCTAGGTATATGGCAAAACGTAATTATATAAGAGGGTTCTCTGTCTTTTTATATAAGATAATGTCGTATGTGACAAAATGTTTACAAGAAGGTCAGAATTTTTAAATTCCTGATTTCTCTTAGCTTATGCGCCTATATCATATTGAAATTTCTCATATATAGAATGCCGCATTTTTTTATATAATTGCTTAAAATTTTCTTCTGCATCGTCAGAAGAGATAGTATTTGAAGTGATTAAGGCACTTTCGAGCCGACTGCTGTAATTAAGGGCAAACTCAGGGGATTTCAGAAATGTATCCAGGGCAGCAGATTCCAGTTCCTCTCCTGCTTTCAAACGTTACAACTGAATACTATCAAAAAGTTCTTGTGTCATAGGTACGATCCCGTATATTGCAGCCCATTGAGTCTGAGTGAAATGTTTCAATTCTGCCGGCAATGTCAGTAATTTTTGTTTTTGCTCCAAGGTCAATTCGTTGAATAAACTTTTTTCCATAATCAAAATTTCCTCCCATTGGAATAAGTGTGTGCAAGTAATTACAGTAGAGATTCTACAACTTATAATTCAATTATATATTAGTTATCCTATACTTACAATCCTGAATAATATTGTAGTTGAGGGTAATGGTATATGGAAGATCGTAATTATGGAACTATCCGGATTAAATTGGATGAAATGATAGAAAAGCAAAACATCAGTAAGAACAAATTGGCTCACCGCGCCGAAATGCAAAGGACCCAACTCAACCAGTTTTGTAAAGGAACGGTAACACGGCTGGATACCGCTGTTTTAGCCAGGTTGTGCTGTGCATTGAATTGTAAGATCGAGAATCTGTTGGAGTACGTTCCACCAGAAAATAAGGAAAAATAAATATATCTCATAAGCTAAAAAGTGCAGAGAAGTATATTATACAGTTATACGTCTCTGTACTTTTTTGCTTATG
The DNA here is from genome assembly GCF_040924365.1 of Ruminococcus sp. 1001136sp1_2201st1_G3_2201SCRN_220225. NCBI lineage: Bacteria > Bacillati > Bacillota > Clostridia > Eubacteriales > Oscillospiraceae > Ruminococcus > Ruminococcus sp. 1001136sp1_2201st1_G3_2201SCRN_220225. The sequence goes on from NZ_JBCOME010000059.1 coordinate 11,267, forward strand.
ATGGTCATATCCTTAATGAAATCATTGTAGGTAACCATCCGCTATGTTTTCACTCATGTGTGAGATATACCCCAACAACCTATATTCCCTTTCATTTTTCCAGTCACAGATCATGCCATCAGCAAAATTAAAATCTATACCTCTTCCCTTTGCAATATTCATACTTCTTGTAAATGTATTGTATAATCCTACTGTAGCCCATGAAAAAGCTGTATCCATGAAAAACACAGCTATCTCATAAGTGATATTGAATCCACAGCCAATCGTGCTACAATAAAATTATACATTTCAATATAAGAAGGAGGTCATTCTATGGCACTGCAAGAAGATTTCAATCAAATAATAGATTACGCACATTTTTGGAACTGGGCTCCTGATTGGGGAGAAGTGCAAAGAATATACGAGAAATTCCCTGATTCCTTCTCCGTACTTACGCCCTTTGCGTATTCCTATTTGGAAGAACTGATTAGAACTACAACCTCCGACTATGGACTTCCTTTATTCGATCGTAATGGGCAACCAGTTAAGGTCAATGTTGGCATGAAGTTGATTTCTTTGGCAATAGCAGAAAATCAAAATAATCAGGAATATGTCAAGGTTCTGGAAGAAACAAAGAAATATTTCAAATATGTAAAAGTAAACAACGATGAAAACGGGCGAAACAGAGTTATGCATGGATTCGTTCATCCCCGTTTTTGGAGCAAGGAGAACTTCGAACAACTCATTCATCATATTGCTGTTCTTTCACCTTACTCAAAGTTTTAATCTATAACTTCGCTTTGAAATACGTTTGGAATACTCGCTTGTGATTCTGAGGAACCATCTTGAAAGGATCTGCGTTTAGCAATTCCGATTGAGATTTCACCTGTTTTAAGAGATTTAATAACTGTTATATTTTGTTATTAAATTCTCCGCAAACCCTTGAAAACACTGAATTTATCACTGGTGAGCTTTCCCTTATTGTTTCCCTTGTGTTATATTGTCCCACCAGTGTTTACGAACTCTGATAAGGGCAAATACAAGGGCAAGAAAATCCTATAAAACAGTATAACACAAAATAAAAGTGACATGGTGAACTGATTGAAATGCTTCTGATTTTTGCAACAAATGATTGATTTAACGATAAGGAGATTTGATACGATGAGAACAATATTTGCAGAATACAATCCCAAGCGCAACAGTATTGATGTTTATACCTCTGTTGGCTATATGCTCCGCATTGACTGTTGGGAAGCTGAAAAGGACTTAAAAACCACATCAGGATCAGACTGTGCATTAAACGCACTCGCCATTGATGATCCTCTTGAATATGCAAGATTATATCTTGATGGAAATTTGCAGATGTGGGTAGATGCGGAAGAATCATTAGATATTTTTTAATTTTTAAACAAATACAACAGTTTAAATAACTATTAGCTACAATATTTCCGGAAAATTCATCATAGGTTTGTATAAACGCAAAGAAACGGCGGCTCTGAAAATCAAAGTCGCCGTTCTAAATTGTCTGGTTTTTCTTTTGCCGTCATGCGGCAGATAATCAATTCATTCTATTTTGAACTTCTTTTATGCTACCTGATGTCTGCAATAGGAATGAATCGCCAAGAATGTAAACACAAATAATTCAATTCCTGCCGAAATCAAAATAACATGCGGTGTCCAGAAACTCATTCCACCGATATTCAGATAATTGAAATTTGCAAGCTGATAAAGGAAATTGTTCTGCATACCAATTCCGGCAGATGGAAGTATGGTAGAGAGCCATGTTGCTCCCATCGCCACATAAGCAAAAAGCGGCATGAGAAGAACTACGATAGAGATCAGCAAAACTGTCAATGTGTCTTTACATTTTGCAGACAGGAACAACATACAGCTAACCGTTGCTAATACAGAAAGTAAGCCCGCTGCTGCGAGAATTATCTGCAACTGCCCCAGATTGATGTTTGGCAGGTTACAGTCAGGTAACGCTGGAAAAAACTAATTCCTGAATTTGATTCTTTTTTCATGATATCTGCTCTCCTTAAATTATTTACAACAATCCCCGTCACCGCATCCAAGGCAAGTAAGGGATTCTATAAAGTGTTTGTAATTCATCAATGTCTCACAATTCAAAGAATAGTGATGCCATTTTCCTTCCTTACGATCATTCACAAGGCCGCATCCTACCAGTATCTTCATATGATGGGATAAAGTTGGCTGGGTAATTTCAAATCTTTCCAAAAGTTTACACCCGCACTTTTCTCCATCCGACAGCATCTGTACAATTTCCAGCCGGTTCGCATCGCCCAAAGCCTTGCATATCAAAGCCACATCCATTGCATTCATATTGACACATCACATTGATCATTGTCTATGTTCAATATAATATATACATAGATATTTGTCAATGTATGCATTTTAAAAAAGAGAATCAAGTTTTTGATTCTCTTCATACATTCATTATAGCTTTTATCATCCATTTTATTTGCCCCAAACAGCCGCTGCATTCGACCTTACAAGCAGTTCTTCCACAGGCAGACCAATCGGACAAATATCATGACAAGATAACGACTTCCCGCATCCTTCAAAAAATCTCTTCTTATATTCAGCAGAAATCTCATTCAAATGAGTGCTTTCCTGTTCTTCATTCAGAATCCGAAATGCGTTGACTGCAGCAACAGTGCCTGCGAAAGTCCCATTTGCAGAGAAGTTAGGACACACTTCAAGGCAACAGCCACACATCAGACAGCGTGCCGACTGGTATCTCGGTTCATGTGTCCACGGATTCATATAAGCTTCACTTTCAAGCCAAAGGTTCAGTTTTTTCAAATTTTCAAACAGAATTGACCGGTCAACGATCAAATCTCTTACAAGCGGAAATTTGCTTAAAGGTTCCAAGGTGATTGTAGAACCTTTTAACGTATGTAGAAATGTAGAGCATGCCAGCCTCGGACGTTCGTTAATCAGCATGGCGCAAGCCCCACATTTTCGCACCATACAGCTACATTCCCAGCTGATGGGAGTAACTATATTCCCTGAATCATCTTTCAAAGGTGTTCTACTGTTCAATTCCTTTAGAACATTGGCAACAGAGCTGTTTTTGCTTCCGTCAAACTCAAATTCCTGCCAATAACTGTCTGATTTCTGACTCTCCTGCCGCCTGATTCTTATTTTATATACCAAGTGAATCACCGCCTTTCTGGAACAGGTACAAAGGAAATCTGTATCTGCTTTCCATCAAATCTGGCTACCGTTGTTTTAAGGTAATCATCGTCATTGCTCTTCGGATAATCCTCCCGCCAGTGTGCACCACGGCTTTCTTTTCTTGCAAGAGCACTCTTTAGAACTGCCATGCCAAGCAATGGAAGATTTCCTGTCAGCGCTTGTACCGTTTGAATCCCATTTAACAACGTATTCTCATTTCTGACAACGCCCATAGTATCCTGCATCACTTTGTTTAATTGCTTTATTTCTGAAATTTGAGACGTTGGTGGAAAATCTATCTGTGTCGCACAAGATAGATCTACTACATCTGCCTGTTCGCATGCTGATTTTGCCGCAACACGTCCTCCGTACAATGCGCCCAACAGGGAATTACCACCCAGACGGTTTGCACCATGATATTGGGCACAGCATTCCCCGGCAGCATAAAGATTCTGAATCGACGTTCTGTGCTGTTCATCCACAAGAATACCACCCATGAAGTAGTGGATTCCTGGCAAAACAGGCACCGGTTCCTTCCGGATATCCTTATGCAGATATGTCATGCAGTCATCTGCTAAGCCAGACAGCTTATTTGAAATGACCTCCTTCGATATTTCCGTCATATCAAGAAATACCTCGGATCCATGGCTGACCTTCCATATTTCTCTGGCGGTAATATCTCGTGGCATCAGATTTCCAAGCTCCGGGTATTTTTCCTCCATGAAATACCATTGTTTTCCATCTTTCATGGCAAACAACCTGCCACCTTCCCCTCTGGCCGCCTCGCTGATGAGCATGCGTTTTCCACCACATTTCACAGTTGTCGGATGGTACTGGATCATCTCGCCATTTGCCAGAGGAACACCAAGCCGGAACAATTCTGCGGTGACTTCTCCTGTATTGCTCAGCGAACCCGTTGTATTTCCAAACAATCCGTGCATACCACCGGTGGCAACAATAACCGCATTCCCCGGTAATTCCACAGTCTCCTGACTGTATTCATCCCTGATTACGCAGCCACAACAAATATTGCCACACAGACGAAGTGTTAGGAAAGAATGATGGCTGAACCGTTCTACCATACCAGATGCTTCTTTCCTGCGAACAGCGTCTATCATAGCTGTCATGATCTGCTTCCCGGTATCGCTCTGTGCAAAAGCAGTCCGTTTCTTTTTCTGCCCGCCAAAATTCCGCAGATCCACATCATCATAGCCACTCATGTTAAATTTAACTCCAAGTTTTAGCAGCCAGTGCACCAGCTCCGGTGCTGCCTGTGTCATTCCCCAAACTGCATTTGGATCTGCCAGACCACATGCTGCCTTTATTGTATCTGTAAAATGTTCTTCGGGACTGTCGTTTTCATCTTTTGTATTCAAAGCTGCGTTGATACCGCCCTCCGCCATAACAGACTGTGCCCGCTCTGACGGAAGGAAGGAAACCAGTTTTACATTGCATCCATTTTCCGCTGCCTGCAAAGCCGCTGAAAGTCCTGCCAGTCCAGCACCTATAATAATAATTGTCTTACTCATAGATATTGCCACCCAATATAATATAAAATAACCGCTCCCGCTATAAAAAGAAGAAGCACCGAAAGGATCAAATAAATATCGCTCCTTCGTTCTTTATAACTGATGATTCCCAGTGATACGAGCAATGGGCGTATATTGATAAAAATATGAACAAAGATTGCCGCTACGAACAAAAGCTGAGTTACCATCTTTACCGTTGTAAAAGGGAACAAAATATATGTCCCATTCTGCACCTTTCCAAACAAGCCAATATGGAATAACAGCAGAATCAGTATTGCCATCCCACTGGCTCGTCTCGCCCAGAATATGGCGTTCTGTTTCAGATACATTTTTCCGGATTGCTTCGCTGTCTGTAAACTCTGAACTGTCAGGATGACACCAATCACCGTATGCACAACAAGAATACCAACACCAATCCATGCAAGAAGTTTCCCTGCACTACTTCCAACTCCGTTCAGCATAAAGCTTCCCATGATTCCATGAATCATAAAAATGAGAAGCATTAAAACAGACAAAATCGTATTCCATTTTCTCATAAATTCCCGCTCACCTCATTTCTTCGCTGTCCATGATCATATAGTCCATCTGTGTTAGCGTTGTAACGTCAATAAAATCATCCGATGCCAGGAATACATCATACTTTCCACTTACCACTCTTGATAGCATCATTGTGTTACTGTACTCTTTCAGATCTACGGAAAAACCGGCCTGTTTCAACCTGTCACAGAGTTTCTTAGCATAACTGACAAGCGGATAATCCGTCTCAGATACATATAACCGAAAACTAATGTCCGTTTTCATGAGATCTGTTTCATTTGTTTCCGAATCGTCCAGTGCCAATTCTTTTAATTTATTCCGGGTGTTCTCGTTGTCGAGACCATCTGACATCATATTAATACCGAGAACATAAGAGCCTTCCAACTGTGCGGAGGCTTGAGCCGCCTTTTTTGACTTCGGTGTTGCTCCTGTGACTGCATCAATCATAGAAGGCGGTGAATGTAAAATGATACCAAAACCTACAAGAAAAACAATCGTAACAACTAACAGAATCAGTTTTCGTTTCACATTCCACCTCATTTCCTATTTTTTCAAAATTCTCATTGCGTTCAAAACAGCAATTATGGTAACGCCTACATCACCAAATACAGCTTCCCACATTCCCGCAATACCAAGAGCGCCAAGAATCAGGAACACACTCTTAATCCCAAGAGCAATCACTATATTCTGCATGACAATCTGTTTTGTCGCTTTTGCTACTTCAATCGCGTCCACCAGCTTAGACGGTTCATCTGTCATCAGAACTACATCTGCTGCTTCAATGGCCGCATCCGAACCAAGCCCACCCATTGCAATACCAACATCTGCACGGGCAAGGACAGGAGCGTCATTGATACCATCACCAACAAAAGCCAATTTGCTTCCCGGTCTCTTTTTACTGTCTAAAAGCTCAACCTTTTCCACTTTTTGATCAGGAAACAGTTGTGCATAATATTCATCCAACTGCAATTCTTCCGCAACAGCCTTTCCGATTTTTTCATCATCACCAGTAAGCATGACTGTTTTTTCCACACCGATATGTTTCAAATCAGAAATTGCTTTTTTGCTGTCCGGCTTTACTTCATCTGTTATCAAAATGCATCCGGCATATTGACCATCTACTGCTACATAAACCTTTGTACCAACTTTTTCACAGGCTGTGTACTCCACATGCTCTGAATCCATAAGTTTCGTATTGCCAGCATAAACTTTCTTCTTTCCTGCCATGGCACTGATTCCATATCCAGAAATTTCCTTGTAATCAGAGATAACTGATTGGTCAATTTCTTTTCCATAAGCAGAGAGAATGGATTTTGCAATAGGATGGTTAGAAAAGCTCTCTGCCTGGACCGCATACTCCAGAACCTGTTCTTTTGAAAATCCATTTGCAGGCAGAATATCAGTCACATTGAAAACACCCTTTGTAAGTGTTCCAGTTTTATCGAACACAATAATGCTGACATTATTAAGCGCCTCTAAATAATTACTTCCTTTTACAAGAACACCTCGTTTAGATGCCGCACCAATACCTCCGAAGAAAGTCAGCGGGATTGAAATGACCAATGCACATGGGCAAGATACCACAAGGAAAACAAATCCTCTGCGAATCCACTCTGTCCAACCTCCACCAAGAAGGATCGGTGGCAGAATTGCCAGAATAGCTGCTAAGATTACAACAACAGGAGTGTAATAACGTGCAAATGTAGTAATGAAATTTTCTGTTGGTGCTTTTCTACTGGACGCATTCTCCACAAGATCAATAATCTTTGAAGCAGTAGATTCACCAAATGCTTTCGTTGTCTTAATCGTTAAAACACCCGTCTGATTCATACAACCGGAAAGTGCTTCGTCTCCTTTATGAACGCTTCTCGGAACCGATTCTCCAGTTAAAGCCCTCGTATCCAGCATAGAATCTCCATCCAATACCACACCGTCTAATGGGATTTTTTCACCAGGCTTTACAATAATAATCTCGCCAATGGCAACACTTTCAGGAGATATGGTAATCAATTCTCCGTTCCTTCTGACTGTAGCACAATCCGGACGTATATCCATTAAATCTGATATAGATTTTCTGGAACGCTCAACAGCCAATGACTGGAAAAATTCACCAACTTGATAGAACAGCATAACAGCAACTGCTTCCGGATATTCACCAATGACAAAAGCACCAATCGTAGAAACGCTCATCAGGAAATGTTCATCAAATACACGTCCCTTTGAAATATTCCTCACAGCTTGCCATACAACATCCCCGCCAAGAATAATATAGGAGACAATGAGAAAAACTAACTCGACAGGCAGTGGCACTTTCACAAAAACTGTCAATGCCATACCAATACCATAGATTGCTGCGCCAATCGCTAAACGAATCGTCAACTTCTTGTCCTCATTGTTATAGGATGTATTGGTATCCTGTTTTTTTGCAGGTATATAGTATTCCTGTGCAATTTCGGAAACTTCTACATCTGGCTCATGGCTGTGGACAATCGTTTCAATCTGACTGGCTATTGTATTTACGGCAGCTGGAGCAACATTGATTGTCAGCGTCTGCTTCATCAAATTTACAGCTGAGGATTGTACTCCATCCAATTCTCCGACTTCTTTTTCAATTTTTGCGGAGCAGTTCGGACAGTCCAAGCCCTTTAACAAATAACTCTTTGTAACGGGGATAATTGTTTCTTCCTGAACCTCCACACTCGGCTCATGGCTGTGGACAATCGTTTCAATCTGACTGGCTATTGTATTTGCGGCAGCTGGAGCAACATTGATTGTCAGCGTCTGCTTCATCAAATTTACAACTGAGGATTGTACTCCATCCAATTCTCCGACTTCTTTTTCAATTTTTGCAGAACAATTCGGACAATCCAATCCTTTTAACGAATAACTCTTTGTAACATTCATAACGGTTTCTTCCTGAACTTCCACATCGGGCTCATGACTATGAACAATCGTTTCAATCTGACTGGCTATCGTATCTGCGGCTGTCTGAGTAACATTGATTGTAAGCGTCTGCTTCATCAGATTTACCACTGAGGATTGCACTCCATCCAACTCTCCGATTTCTTTTTCAATTTTTGCGGAACAATTTGGACAGTCCAACCCTTTTAATAGAAATATGCGTTTCATGATAATCTCCTTATAATTTGTTTAATTGTTCAATTACTCAACTATAATATTAAAAAATATTATTTCTGCCAAAGATGCTCAAATCCCTTGTCAATAATCTCTTTCACATGATCATCTGCCAGCGAGTAGTAAACTATCTGTGCTTCTTTACGGAATTTTACCAGATTCGCTAGGCGTAATGCCTTTAACTGATGCGAAATTGCAGATTTTGTTACCCCCAGTAGCACTGCAAGATCACATACACACATCTCACTCTGTTCTAGAGCGTGTAAGATTTGTACTCTAGTTCCATCTCCAAATAGCTTAAACAAAGAAGCCAACTGGATATAATCATCTTTTGGCTGCATCTTGGATTTCACATCATTCACAATATCCTCATGAATTACATCGCAATTACAAATATAAGACGTTTTTGACATATATTCACCTCCAAATAATAATAGTTGAACAATTACTCAACTATTATTATACTTATTTTTAAATTAATGTCAATAAGCTGATGTTAGTTCCCCATAAATTTTACAATTAAAACCAGCTCTTTATTCTTTTCTTAATCTTTTTTTCCCAGTATACCGTTTTGGCTTTCTTGTCACACTTCCTGTAAATTCCGATTGAGCTTTCCCTTATTGTTTCCCTTGTGTTATATCGTCCCGCCAGTGTTTACGAACTCTGATAAGGGAAAATACAAGACCAAGAAAATTATGTAAAACAGTATAACACAAAATAAAAGTGACATGGTGAACTGATTGAAATGCTTCTGATTTTTGTAGCAAATAATTGATTGAACGATAAGGAGATAAAATACGATGAGAACAATATTTGCAGAATATAATCCCGGACGAAACAGCATTGATGTTTATATCAGTGCAGGCTATATGCTTCGCATTGACTGCTGGAAAGCAGAAAAGAATTTGAGAACCACACCCGGATCAGATTGTGCATTAAACACACTTGCCATTGATGAACCACTAGAATATGCGAGACTGTATCTTGATGGAAATTTACAGATGTGGGGTAGATGCAGAAGATTCCTTGACATTATAGTAATGTTCAAAAAACGCTGAGAATAATTTCTTCTCAGCGTTTCTGACGACTATTCGGACTTATTTTTTCCAGTAATTCTATTGTTTATGTTATTCCTGCTATATTGGAAGAAGATATCAAAGCACTGATTTATTGATTGTAATTATATTTTTTTCACTCTGCAAACCCGGAAGTTATATCATCACTTTGCTGCCAGATACTATAGATCTGATACAACATTGATCGGATTTCCTTCCATAAACTGCTTTATATTATCCGCCAGAATAGAAACCAACCGCTGTCTTGTCTCAAGTCCTTTCCATCCCATATGTGGCGTCAAAAGGACTTGATCCATAGTATAAAGAGGGTTTGTTTCTTCAGGTGGTTCAGTTTCCTGAACATCAAGTCCGGCTCCTGCAATCATACCATTTTCTAATGCTTCTATAAGAGCAGCCTCATCAATAAGCGCACCTCTTGAAGTATTAATAATAAACGCTGATGGCTTCATAAGCGATAGAGTTTCTTTATTGATCATATGTTTTGTACTTTCTGTCAATGGACAGTGCATGGAAACATAATCACTATTCTTAAGCAGCTCCTCAAGCGATACATAGCAGATCCCCTTCTCATCCTCTTTCGGTGTCCTGGCATATACAAGTATGTTCATATCCAAAGCCTGTGCGATCTGGATAACTTTCCTGCCAATGTGTCCTGCACCTATAACACCAAGTGTTTTTCCATTTACCTCAACATGCGGAACCTGAAGATTTCTGGTAAAATTGTCATGATTTCCGCATGCCAGCATCTTCATCTGTACCTGCATTGCAGAACTCAGATTCAATATCATCATGATCGCAGTATGTGCCACACGTTCTGTGCTGTATGCCGGGATATTGCAGACTGTAATCCCCTTCTTTCGTGCTGCTTCAAGATCAATATTATTATATCCTGTACCTGCCTCGCAGATCAGTTTAACAGATTCCGGAAATTTCTGTATCATTTCTGCACTCACAGGCATCTCCTTTGTTACAATGATATCTGCACCCTGAATACGCTCTGACAGCTGCTGTTCTGTTGTATCATCATATACTGTAACATCAGAAGATAAAACGGAAAAATCCAGCTTCCCATCAAAATTCATTTTCTTTGCATTCAATACCACACATTTATCGTTCATACTATAAATTTCTCCTTTTAAATTACTTTAGGCTATCGAGATTGCACCTCTTTATCAGTCGGCCATGATCTCCGAAGAGCCACATAGGATATTAAAAAGTTTGCAAACCAACCTGCTGGTACAGCAAGCCAGACAAACACAATGCCAAAACGCGGTGCACAAATCAAAGCAACCGACAGACGGATCGCCAGATTCACCATATTTGCAATAAGGAACGGGCGCATGATTCCAAGACCACGAAGGACCCCATCGGTTGCCATTTTGATTCCCATAAAGATGAAGAAGTAACCGAGCCATCTCATATAACCCTCGGATACCTGATAAGCCAGGGCAGTTCCATCTTTACCAAGGAATAGTGAGGAAATCTGAGTATGCAATGTTTCAATGACTATAAAAGCAAGAACTGCAAAACATACATCTAACACCAGTGCAGCGTGATATCCTTTTTTGATCCGTTCAATTTTCTTTGCACCAAGATTCTGGGAAACATATGGGGAAACCGCATTGCCAATGGATACAAAAATCAATGAAAAAACATTCTCTACCCGCATCGTCGCCGCATAACCCGCAAGTGCCTGTGTACCGAAAGAATTTACAACAGCCTGTACGATCATCATACCGATGGACACTGTAGACTGCTGAAGAACCGAAGGTACAGCAATTTGAAGCATGGAATATAACTCCTGCCTGTCAAACCAGTCAAAGCGACTTTTATATCGACGCATCCGGCTAAGGAAAAGAAAAAGTGAAAACACCGCAGAAATCCCCTGTGCTATAAGAGTCGCAAGGGCTGCACCAAACACACCGAGACCAAGTCCTGCCACCATCCAAAGATCCATAAAAATATTTAAGATTGACGAGAATACCAGGAGCCCCAGTGGGATTTTTGATTCACCAATGGAAGTGAACATGTTGGAAAGAATGTTATACATAAACAGAAACGGAAAGCCCACAAAATAGACCCGCAGATATAACACTGCATCATTCAGTATATCGCCAGGGGTTTGTAATACTCTCATCATCGAGTGGGAAAAGCAAAAGCCAAAAACACCAAGGACTATGCTTAAAATTAAAAAGCTAAACAAGGACGTTGACACGATGGTCTTCATTTTTCCATACTCCCTGGCACCGAAATAGCGGCTCACGAGCACACCGGCACCGACACCTGCCCCCAGTGCCACACAAATGAAAACATTGGTCAGCGCTGCGCAGGCCCCGACAGCTGCAAGTGCAGAGGAGCCAACAAATTGGCCGACGATGATAGAGTCAGCCATATTGTATATTTGCTGAAAAAAACTGCCCAAAATCATTGGCATTGCAAAAACCGTCAACGCTTTAAGAGGCGTATCTGTGAGCAAATATTCATCTTTTGACATTATCATATTCCTCCAAAGCCTTTATAATTTCGCTTATTCTTTCCTTCACCAGAATCTATTCCATACATTCAAAACGCAAGTTTTAAATTACGTTATGAAACAATTATATGTAGCTACAGCTGCTAAGTCAAGCCCGCGTTTACTTTCAGCTAAATAAATGATATGATATTTAATATCCGGAGGATATTATTTTACAGGAGGGACACTTATGTAACTGAACGGTTTAGATGAACTGGATCAGAAAATCATCCAGTTGCTTATAGAAAATGCACGTATTTCTTACTCTGATATCGGTAAAGAAACCGGTATTTCCAGAGTGGCAGTAAAAGCCCGGATTCAGGCTCTGGAGAAACAAGGCATAATTGAAGAATATACAACTATAATAAACCCTCAAAAGATCAGCGGTGCTGTTTCATGCTATTTTGAAATCGAGATAAAACCAGACCATCTGTCGCAGGTGACAGATATATTACATAATAATGATACTGTCACGCAGATTTACCGTGTCACAGGAAGAGACAAGCTGCATGTACATGCCGTTGCTTCATCAAGTGATGAAATGGAACACTTCCTGCACACAGTCATTGATACACTTCCCGGCGTTATCAGCTGCAGCTGCAATACGATCTTATCACGTATTAAAGATATTAAAGGATTACGGCTATAGAAGCCGACATAAAAGGAAATGATTTTTGCTAAGAAAATGCCGGTTTTGACTGGCAAATTTATAAGCTACTTTCATATTTTTAAACACGGACATAACCAGTAGATGGACCTGCACCAACTTTTGCGATATACCCACTCTTAACCAGATTCGTCAAAGTCCTTTCCACGGTAATTTTGCTTATATCAGGACAAAGCTCCATGATTTCTTTCTTTGTAATTTTGCCAACCTTGTTATCAATAACCGCTTTAATTCTATCAGGCTTAGAAAGACTCCGATGCTTCAAATACTCTACACGGCTTTCGAATTCATTGTATGCTTTCAACATGATACCCAGATAATATTTAACAAAAGGCTCATAGCTGTTTTCGCCCTCATGCCAGCCAGTAGAACTTGCTTGAAGGGCTTCATAATATGTTTCTTTTGTCTTTTCAATCAGCATTTCCATACTGACATATTTTCCAACGATGTATCCCGCCTTGTAAAAAAGCAGTAAAGTGAGCAAACGGCTCATCCTACCA
>NZ_JBCOME010000060.1:0-24222 GCF_040924365.1 Ruminococcus sp. 1001136sp1_2201st1_G3_2201SCRN_220225
GCCATTCTCATAATATGCTGCATGTACATGCTCCGATGTTTTGTGAAAATTTAAAGCATGTGTCACATCTTTTGTATAAGTACATGGTGGACAATCACCCTTTCTCTTTGGATTTTTGTAACATGTATTTTTCTTGCAGGTTGGAACATTTCCATCACAAAGATATAAAACCCTTTTCTGCTCTTCTCCTAACAAGTACTCCATGTTCGTTTTGAACATTCGAGACATCTTTTTCAACTTTTGGCTTGGAATATCTTTCTTTTCATTAATCCAGTTGTAATATGTTTTGTGAGATACTCCTAATTGCGAAGCAAGCTGCTCCTGCGTCAGCCCTTTTCGAACTCTTTCTGTTTCAATATTAGTTAACATTTTATTTTTCCTCACTTTCTTTTATTGACTTTCCTTTCCTGTTCTCCTATTCTTGAGCTACAGGGCACTGCCATGCCTGAGTATTATGAAAGGAGTTCTTTATATGACAATTCACGAAGTCATTGATCTGTTCAGTCACGAAATGATCAACGAAATCTATCACTCCACTGCTGACGAACTTTCCAAGGATGAACTTGTCAGTGCAGTACATGAAGTTGCATCTACTGTCCTGAAAACTTATGAAGCGCAAACCAAAAGATAAGCAGCATGGCAGTTATTCTTATTGCAGTAAGGGTAACTGCCATTTTGGTTATTGCTTCTTTTTCTTCTCTGACAAGCTTTTGCGTCTGCTTCCAGATTCTGTCATCGTGATATCTTACAAATCCTTCAAGTGCAAATCTCCTGTCTCGGTCACTTTCCATCTTTTCACCTCGCTTCTGTTATCCTGCTTTCTGGGTTTCTACTTCCATTGCATCTCTGGCTCTCAGGAGTTCTGAGTTATTCTCCATCAACTTAAGACTTACAATGTCCATCTGTTTCAGGTTCTGTACGATTGCTGTGATACGCTCTTTCTTTTCTTTGGTCATATTTTTCGCCTACCTTTCTGTCAAACTTGACTTTCTTTTTATTCTCTCCTATCCTTTAGGTACAGGGCACTGGCATGCCTGAGTATTATGAAAGGAGCAAGCTACCATGGATAAAAAACAAGCGCTTAAATCTATAGAACACTTTACTGAAGCTTCTCTTTCTGCCGTCTATGATGGCAACGCACCTGCTACCAAGTCTGATCTTCAAAAACTCAGATCCGACATTGCGCAACTAGCTAAAGAACTCTTGGATGCTTTTTCCAAGTAGTGTCTTTCCCCTGTTCTTTGGAGCAGGGGTAATTTCTATCATGCCAAGTGCTTCCAGACTTTTATAGCTATCTACAATTTGCATCTGAGCTACTCTCATATTTCCCAAGATCTTATCCATTTCAAATCCATCTACCTCAAATTTCTTTTCAATACTCCCATCTGCTGAATATTTGAATTTAATTTCTGTCAGAGTACTAAGCTGTCCTGCAAGATCTATTATTTTATTTTTCTTTTCTTCAATGTTCTCTAATGTTTTCTCTATTTCTCTGACATCTTTGATTTCTCCTGCATTAATTCTAAATCCAAATAATTTCATTTCTTTCTCACCTCGCTTTCTTTTTCGTTTGAATACAGTATAGTTGCTTCTTTATCCAGCTTTCTTTCCATCATCTTTTATACTCATAACCGCTTCCAACATCATCCCGAACACAGTTCGCTGACTTCCTTCATCCAAATAAGGAGCCATTTTAATAATGTTGTCTAAAGGATTATCTGTCATGTTGATTTCTGGGATTGTTTTAACTTTCATTCTCTCGCCTCTCTTTCTCATGTTGGTTATAAATGTAGCATTGACTTTTTTTCTCTTTTTTCTTATTCTTAGATTATTAGGTACTGGCATGCCTAAATCTTACCTAAGGAGGTTTTTATGAAATTCATTACTAAATCTGCATCTTCCTTCTACTCTTCCTTTTCGTTTAAATATCAAAAGCCTGCAATCTGTCCGCATTGTGGTTTTGGAACTGACGCTATTGTGAAAGAAAAAGATTATTATTCTTTCAATGATGGCCGTTTGCTCATATCTGTTTGCGAATGCACTGCCTGTCATAAATTTTTCTTTTTCGCCTGCGAAAACCCTGGAACAAATACAGATGATGCTCCAATGGTCTGTATGTATCCTTCTACTCAAATTGAGCCATACAAAAACGAAAATTTAGCCGCTATATCAGAACGTTTTATTGACATGTACAACCAGGCATTGCAAGCTGAATACAATCAAAATTTCGAATTAGCTGCTATAGGTTTCCGTTCCTCGCTTGAAATTTTGATAAAAGATTATGCAATACAAGAACTTGGAGAACCCGCTGAAACCGTTGCTAAACAATCCCTTTGTAACGCTATTGCTACATACCTTCAGCAAGCAGATCTTGTTAATACTGCCGATGTTGTCCGTATCCTTGGCAATGATTACACTCATTACAAAAGAAAATACCCAGAGCATGATTTTGTGCTTCTAAAAAAATATATGGAGATCTTCTTATCTCAAATAGAAGTCAAATACATGATCAAACATCCGCCGGTTGCTCGTTCTTAGTTGTATGCGAATCTCTTTCAGCTAGCAATTGACCTTCCAGGCTCCAATACTGTACAACCTGTCTGGATAGATCATCCAGTGTTCCTTTCCCTCTATTACTTTTTGTTTCAATTACTTGTATAACTCTTGCACTGTCAGTGCCATTTGGTCTGACAGTGTTTTTTTTACCTTCCATGTCTTCTCACCTCGCTCTCTTGTTGGTATATTTCAATTATATGTTGGTTAATCTCTTTTGTCAACAACATTTTTGTAATTAACCAACATTTTCTTCTTGATTTACTTTTTCCAATATGCTATTATGAATTCATCAGAAAGGAGGATCGGATATGAATGAGCGAATTAAAGCTCTACGAAAAAGGCTCGGCTTAACTCAACAAGCCTTTGCTGATAGGTTAAAAATAGCCAGAGGAAACATCGGTGCATATGAAGTAGGGAAAAACGCACCAAGCGATGCTGTAATTTCTTTAATATGTAAAGAATTCAATGTAAATGAAATTTGGCTTCGAACTGGTGAAGGCGGAGACGATAATATGTTCACGAAAGTGAATGAAGAAGATCGCTTCTCTATTAATCTTGGAAAACTTAGTAGGACCGAGAACCAGATGGCGAGAAATATGTTAAATGCTATCGCAGAAGCTGATCCGGAAAAGCTAAAACATATTGAAGAATTTATGAAAGCTTGCCTGGGCATAGAATAAGAAAAGAGCCAACCTCAATGGTCGGCCCCTATCATGGTAATTATTATTAAGTAGATCCGCCTCAGAACGGATTCTTCTTTAATCAAGTTTACCAACTCAATTATTTTGCCCTTGTACTCTTCTTTATCATTCTTCATCATATGTATGCCCCCCCCGTTCTCGTTTATTCGAACGTTTGTTTGCTTTTAATATACACCATTTATATTTGAAGTGCAATATATTTCACAAACATTTGTTCGTTTAACATTATCTTTTATACTCATTATACGATAAACAGAGGGCAATATTTAGCACCGAAACGCAATTGTCCAGTATGCTGGACACTTTTTACTATTTGTACGGCGAGTCGTATAGATCAGAGATTCTTACTTTCAAAACTCTGGCTATCTTTTCCAGATTATCCAGCGTAGGTGAGTATTTCTCAATCATAATATTATTGAGAGTAGATTTCGTGATTCCTGTCATCTGCGACAGCTGCCGTACAGATACATTTTTCTCATACATAATTTGAGTTAATAATATCTTCATAAGATTATTATTTACACAAAAATTATGTTTGATACTATTACTATCTTGGTAATATACGGAAGGGGGATTTTATGAAAAAGAAATTAATACTATCTTGCATTGTCGGTTTTCTTCTATGCTTATTGTCAGTAATTCCAATTTATGCTTCAGAATGTTCGCATGTCTGGGAAACAGTTTATAGAATTGAGCCTGATTGTCTTTCCAAAGGATCAGAAATGAAAATTTGCCAAAAATGTCGCAAAATTGAAACCATTAGTCTCCCAGTTTCTGATCATCCTTGGGGAGAATGGCAAATTACAACTGCTCCAAACTGTACATATACTGGAATTAAGACCCGCACTTGTACTTTTTGTTACAAAACTCAACAAGAAGATGTTCCAACCAACGGAATTCATTCCTGGTCTGATTGGAAAACTGCTACTAATATATGTACAGAAGAAAAAAAAGCCTATAGATCCTGTTCATATTGTCATACTCAAGAAACTACCATCATCCCAGCTTCTAATCATGTATGGGGAGAATGGTACATTGATAAAAAGCCGACTATATTTAAAACTGGTGTGCGTATGCGTTATTGCATAAATTGTCTCACTGAAGATAAGATAATTATTCCAAAGCAAAAAATGACCACTGCGCAAAAACAGGTGAAAAAGAGTGTAGATCGTTTTTTCAAATATGCGAAGCAATATAATACAAGTAAACTAACAAAATGTTTTACCAAACCTTCGAGTGTTAAATTATTCATTGAAAATAGCTACATGCCTCAATATTATAAGAAATATAACAAACGTATTTCTTACGAACTAAAATCAATAAAAGTCAGCGGAAAGAATGCCACTGTGAAGCTTAGTTACAAATATCCAAACAGATATAACGTATTCAAAGCAGCATTTGAAAACTCAGTTTATTACCAGTTGAAAAATCCGAACATTTCTGAATCTCAACTTTTAAAGTATATGTACGAACGCATTTGTGTACATAGTAAAGCAGGAATAGATTACAGCCACGGAAATCTTACCTTAAAATTAAAGAAGTCTGGATCAGCTTGGAAAATAACTTCTTTCAACAGCAAAATAGACAATTTACTACACAGTAACTATACAAAAGCATATAACGATTATTTTTAATAGCAATTTATAGCTACAACATTATTGGAGGTGTTTATTTGGAAATCCAGTATTCTAAGCAAGCGCTCAAATTTCTAAAGAAACAAGATGTCCCTACACGAAAGAGAATCATAAATGCTATCAATCTTCTTCCTGCTGGTGATGTCAAAGCATTACAGGGCAGAAATGATTACCGGCTTCGTGTTGGAGATTATCGTATTATTTTTGATATAAATGGAAATATTTTATTAATTGAAGCTATCGGAAACCGTGGACAGATTTATAAAGGAGTGTGATTACTATGACAGCAACAAAGGAACGTATCATCGGTGCTGTATCCCTTATGAACGATAAAGAAGCCGAATTCTTCTGGAAGATGATCCAGAGCCGCTACATCATTGCTCCCAAGACCTGGGATGATATTGAGGAAGTAGAACCAGATGAAATTGATCTAATGCTATTGGACGAAATCCGCAAGAATCCTGAGTGTCACGAATTTGTTTCTCAGGAAGAACTGATGAAGGAACTTGAAATGAACTAATTTGTAAGAAAAAATTGCAGATACTTTACTTTTATAGTAATATACTTGTGAGAGAACCATATTGATTATGGTTGAAAGGCACTCATACAAGTATATTGCATGGGTGTCTTTTACTTTATATAAAAAATCGCCCCGGTGTTACCAGCACCAGAGCGATCTGTTGAATAATTTGCAGTGTAAAGAAAACTGCTATAATCATTCCATAGCAAGATTATTATAGCACTTTTCTTTACACCTGCAAAGGTGTATTTTTTATACTCTTTTTTAGAAGAAAGGTGATGTTATGAAACTTCCAAATGGATTCGGTTCTGTGTATAAGCTATCTGGCAGACGCCGGCGGCCATGGGTAGCAGCCAAAACCTTCGGATGGGAATTTGATGAGAAAGGACAAAAGGTTAAGCAGAAGCAACAGGCGATCGGATATTATGCTACCAGACAGGAAGCAATGACTGCTCTTGTACAATACAATGAAAATCCGTATGATCTGAATTTTAATAAGACAACTTTTTCGGAAGTGTACGAAAAATGGTCTGAAGAATATTTCCCCACACTCAGCAATGCTTCCAGCATACGTACGATCACTGCGGCTTACAAGTACTGCACTCCTCTTTATGATATGCGAATAAAAGATGTCCGAGTCGAACATCTTGAAGGAACCATTCATAGTGCAAACGTAGGATCCAGCACTAAGGGACGAATGAAGAGTCTGTTTAACCTTATGTATAAATGGGCTATGAAGCATGAGCTTGTGGATAAAAACTATGCAGCCTTATGTGATGGGGTCAAAAGAGAACGTCCTACTATCGTCCGCATTCCTTTTTCTGAACAGGAAATTGCAGCCCTTATGGAACATCCAGAAATACCATTCGCAGATATGATCCTGATCGGAATTTATTCCGGATGGCGTCCCCAAGAACTGGCAGTTCTGAAAGTTGCAGATGTGGATCTGGATAATATGACATACACCGGTGGACTGAAAACAGATGCCGGCCGTAACCGCCTGGTTCCAATTCATCCACTGGTTGCTGATCTGGTGCGTAAGAATTATGAGCAAGCAGTCGGTATGGGAAGTAATTATCTTTTCAATGATCCGGACGGTCAGCAGGGCACTTACCTTACATATGACAAATATCGTGGACGTTTCAAGAAGGTTATGGCACGACTGGGAATGGATCACAAGCCCCACGACACCAGACACACTTTTATTACGAAAGCAAAAGAAGCAAATATGAATGAATATATTCTGAAAATGATCGTTGGACATGAAATTGCAGATATCACAGAAAAGATATATACTCACCGTACTGTGGAAGATCTGAAAAGAGAAATGGAAAAGATAACAAAATGATTAGCGGCAGGCATTGTCCTGCTGCTTTTTTCGTGGTAGGTTTGTTAGTTACTTGTCAGTTACGCCTGTCAGTTACCTGTTAGTTATTTGTTAGTTACCGCCATTTTTTCATATATTTTCATACTGTTTTGCAAGAAATCCAGACAGTAACAAAAATGCCGTAAACCCTTGAGTTTACGGCACTTTCAACGCTTTTACAATTTATATAATCAGAACTTGCCAGCCTTAGCAGCTTCCTCTACAGAAACAGCTACAGCAACAGTAGCACCAACCATCGGGTTGTTACCCATTCCGATAAGACCCATCATCTCAACGTGAGCCGGTACGGAAGAGGATCCAGCGAACTGTGCATCAGAGTGCATACGTCCCATAGTATCTGTCATACCGTAGGAAGCAGGACCTGCTGCCATGTTGTCTGGGTGAAGAGTACGTCCTGTACCACCGCCGGAAGCAACGGAGAAGTATTTTTTACCCTGCTCGATACATTCTTTCTTGTATGTACCTGCAACCGGATGCTGGAAACGAGTCGGGTTAGTGGAGTTACCAGTGATGGAAACACCAACGTTCTCGTGATGCATGATAGCAACACCTTCCTGAACATCATCTGCACCGTAGCATTTTACAGTAGCACGAAGTCCGTTTGAATATGGCTTCTCATAGATTACGTTTAATTTAGCTTCTTTGTAATCGTATTTTGTCTCAACAAATGTGAATCCGTTGATACGGGAAATGATCTGGGCAGCATCTTTTCCAAGTCCGTTCAGGATAACACGTAATGGTTTCTGACGTACTTTGTTTGCTTTCTCAGCGATACCGATAGCACCCTCAGCAGCTGCGAAAGACTCATGTCCTGCTAAGAAGCAGAAGCACTCTGTCTCTTCCTCAAGGAGCATTTTACCAAGATTTCCATGTCCAAGACCTACTTTTCTGTGGTCAGCAACAGATCCAGGAATACAGAAAGCCTGAAGTCCTTCTCCGATAGCTGCAGCAGCGTCAGCAGCTCTCTTGCAGCCTTTCTTGATCGCGATTGCAGCACCTACTGTGTAAGCCCATGCAGCATTCTCAAAGCAGATCGGCTGAATTTTCTTAACCTGGTCATATACATCAAGACCAGCGTCTTTTGTGATTTTCTCAGCTTCTTCGATAGAGCTGATTCCATAGCTATTTAATACAGAATTGATCTGAGCAATTCTTCTCTCATATCCTTCAAATAATGCCATTTCTGTTCGTCTCCTTTCGCTTGTGGCTTACTCTTTTCTTGGGTCAATAATCTTAACAGCATCAGCTACACGGCCATACTGACCTTTTGCCTTCTCCCATGCAGTGTTAGGATCATCACCTTTTTTGATAAAGTCAGTCATTTTTCCAAGAGAAACGAACTGATATCCGATTACTTCGTTGTCTTCGTCAAGAGCAATACCTGTTACATAGCCCTCTGCCATTTCCAGGTAACGAACTCCTTTTTCCTTGGTAGCGTACATTGTACCAACCTGGGAACGAAGGCCTTTACCAAGGTCCTCAAGACCTGCACCAACAGCAAGACCGTCATCAGAGAAAGCACTCTGAGTACGTCCGTAAACGATCTGAAGGAACAGTTCTCTCATTGCTGTATTGATTGCATCACAGACAAGGTCTGTATTTAATGCTTCAAGAATTGTCTTACCCTGAAGAACCTCTGCTGCCATAGCTGCAGAATGTGTCATACCGGAGCATCCGATTGTCTCAATAAGGGCTTCCTCGATTACACCATTCTTAACATTTAAGGACAGTTTACAGGCACCCTGCTGAGGAGCACACCAGCCTACACCATGTGTAAAACCAGAGATATCTTCAATTTTCTTTGCATGGACCCACTGGCCTTCTTCCGGGATCGGAGCTGGCTCATGTTTTGCACCCTTAGCTACTGGGCACATGTTTTCAACTTCAGTAGTGTAAATCATTTTAAGACTCCTTTCAGTGTTGATTACTTAATCGTTGTTAAAGACCTAACAACCTAGTGTTATTTTCTCACAAAATTCTTCATTCGTCTAGTCATATTTTGCAAAATTTACGAAAAAATTGTCGGTACCATTTATTGGACTTGTCTTGTAGGAATTTTATTTTCATGATAAACTACATAAGAACATTCCGATCACAGCTGCCGCCCGGAACTTTCATAGCCAAAAGTATCCAGCAATACTCTATATTCAGAACAGGAGGACTTACATAGATATGTCATTGCAAACTTCAACTTCTTTTATGCCCGAAAAACTGAGAATCCTAAGCGGAAGTGCCCTGAAGATGCTGGCTATGGCGATTATGCTGATCGACCATACCGCTTCTTTCCTTCTGCGTCACTACCCGCCAGCCATTGCGCCCTGGTTTCAAATAGGCAGCACCACTTATTCCCTATACCGGGTAATGCGTGACGTGGGGCGTGCAGCTTTCCCTATTTTCTGTTTCCTGCTTGTGGAAGGATTTCTTCACACCCATAACCGCTTTAAATATGGAAGAAATCTTCTGATTTTCGCCTGTATTTCAGAAATTCCATGGAATTTTGCACAAAATGGCACTCTGCTGTATCCAGATAAGCAGAACGTTTTTTTCACCTTATTTCTGGGATATCTTGCATTCTGCCTGGTCGAACACTTTGAAAAAAATGCTTCCATGCAGCTTGTCTGCATGTTGTTGCTTCTTGCAGTCTCCTATTTTCTCAAAGCAGATTACGGATATAAAGGCTTTGTATTTCTCCTGATCATGTACTGGCTGCATCAGCACAAACCTGCACAGGCAGTTATTGGAAGCTGCTGGCTGATCTATGAATGGAAGGCTTGCTTTGCTTTTATCCCTTTGAATATGTACAATGAAAAACGAGGATTTATTCAGGGGAAATGGGTAAAATATCTCTTCTATGCTTTTTATCCGGTACATATTGCTATACTGACCGTAATCCGCAAGATGTGGTTTGGAATTTAGAACAGCTATGATATAAAAATTATTTATGGACATGTCCAGAAAAAACGGCTTGACAGAATTCATTTTCTGCCAAGCCATTTTATTATACTAGAGCCTGTTTGAAAAATCATTCCCGCAATCTGCACGCCCCACTTTGCGGGAGATTTCACCCGAATTCGGTTGCCGTAGCCCGCTACGGCGCCCTCATCCGGGCGAAATCTCCCACAAATTGTGACGCGCATCTTGCAGAAAGCCTTTTTCAAACACGCTCTAGTTTAATTCTTTGTTACAATCTCGTCTTTATTCTTATAAATGCTGTTTGCCGGAACGCATCCACGTACTGGAGAAAGCGGATAAATGTTAGTGTTTCTTCCAATCACAGTTCCCGGATTCAGAACCGAACCACAGCCAACTTCTACATGATCTGCCAGCATGGCACCAAACTTCTTAAGTCCTGTCTCAATCTTCTCCTCGCCGTCTTTTACAACAACCAGTTTCTTGTCTGACTTTACATTGGAGCAGATGGAACCTGCACCCATATGGGATTTGTAACCCAGTACAGCGTCTCCTACATAATTGTAATGGGGAACCTGCACATTGTTAAAAAGGACTACATTCTTAAGCTCTGTGGAGTTTCCCACTACACAGCCCTCTCCTACAAGAGCTTTGCCGCGGATAAATGCACAGTGGCGCACTTCTGTATTCTTGCCGATGATGGCTGGTCCGTTAATGCAGGCGGTAGGTGCAACCTTGGCAGATTTCGCAATCCAGATATCCCCCTCCAGATAGTCATATTCATCTGGATCCAATGTTTTTCCCAATTTCACAATGAAATCACCAATCTCCGGAAGAACTTCCCACGGATAGGTTTTCCCCTGGAAAAGCTCTCCTGCGATGGTCTGGGTCATATCCAGCATGTTTGCGATGGTAAAATCTTTTAACATAATACATCCTCCTCATATAAATCTAATTTAATGAATGATTTCCTTTATTCCCCAATCTGTATCAGAGCGTGTTCTGCCTTTTTTTCATAGCAGTTTCCCGCTCCGGCTTCTTATAAAACTGCGCAGCTGCATCAAAAAACTGCCTCAGCGCATACTGAAAATGACTGTCCTCCACCTGTTTGGTACGAATCCTTACAAAGTGCTCCAGCTTATCCATATATTCCTGCTCTGTAATAGATCCCTCTGCTACATAGGTAAGTCCCTTCTCCCAGCTGGCAGTCAGTTCCGGGTTCAGAAGCTGACGGATAGAACAGTTTACCACATCATAAATCATTTCCCCCTGAAGGGTAGGTGTGATCACCTGGGTTTTCTTATTCAGAGACAGATATCTGATATTAAACAGCTTCTTCAAAATCTCTGCTCTGGTGGCGCTGGTACCAATTCCGCTTCCCTTGATCTGTGAACGAAGATCCTCATCCTCGATCAGCTGGCCTGCATTCTCCATTGCCAGGATCATAGAACCGGAATTGTATCGTTTCGGTGGAGATGTCTCTCCTTCCTTGATACCAAGACCATTTATGTTTAGTATATCACCCTTTTTCAGTTTCTGCAATGCAGCTAACAAAGCTTCGTCGCAGGAAACCTCACCTTCTCCTTCACTTTCGGGAGTTTTTCCGGAAGCTTCTGCCATACTCTTTTTTGCAAAAGAATTTGCAGCAATCTTCAGATACCCTTCACTAAGCAAAACTTTAAAAGAAGAAAAGAAAGATTCATTCTCCATTTTCGTCACAAGGCTTACCTTCTGATAAACAGCCGGTGGATAAAAAATGCTTAAAAATCGTCTCACAATCGTCTCATACACCCGCTGTGCTGTCAGAGAAAGTCCCTTTAGTGCGCCAAGTCCCTGGCCAGTAGGAATAATAGCATAATGGTCTGTAATCTGTTTGTCATTGGTGTAACGTGTCTTCGCGATATTTTTGTATGCGCCAAGCTCTAACGCACCTTGCGCAGCTTCCCCGGCCTGAGGATAATTCCGAAGCCCGGAAATATTCTTATAAATCTCCTTTGCCACAGCTGTCGATAAAACTCTGGCATCTGTTCTGGGATATGTGACCAGTTTCTTTTCATAAAGATCCTGCACAATGGAAAGAGTCTCATCCGGACTGATCTTGAACAGTTTGGAACAGACATTCTGAAGCTCTGCCAGATTAAACAGAAGAGGCGGATTCTTATTTTCCTTCTTTCGCTCAATCTTCTCCACCGTACATATAAGAGGCTGCTGTGTACTTAATTCACAGATCAGCTTCTGGGCATCTTCTTTTTTCTTAAAACCATTTTCTTTATATAAAACAGGGGACTGGAAATAGCGGCTGCCTTCTACAGCTCTCCACTCTCCTTCAAAGCTTTCTCCTTCAAGAGCAATGCTGCTCACAACTCTGTAAAAAGGTGTTTTCACAAATGCGCGGATTTCCCGCTCGCGGCGAACTACCATCCCAAGGACACAGGTCATAACCCGTCCAACGGAAATTGCCTGGTATTTGCCTCCAAGATAATTGGTTACGCTGTTTCCATAACGCAAAGTCAGTACACGTGAGAAATTAATTCCCATCAGATAATCTTCTTTTGCCCGAAGATAGGCGGCTGCGGCAAGGTTATCATATTCTGAGATATCCTTTGCCTCACGGATTCCCCGAAGAATCTCTTCTTCAGTCTGGGAGTCGATCCACACACGCTTCTGCGTCTTGTCTTTCACTCCCGCCATCTGTGCTACCAGGCGGTAAATATATTCACCTTCACGCCCGGAGTCGGTACACACATAAATGGTATCAATATCAGGTCTGTTTAAAAGCCCTTTCACGATCTGGAACTGTTTTTCCACGCCAGGTATCACTTCGTATTTAAAATCATGCGGCAAAAAAGGCAGGGTATCTAAACTCCACCTTTTGTATTTCATATCATATTTCTCAGGATAGCTCATGGTGACCAGATGTCCCACACACCAGGTCACCACGCAGGTATCAGACTCGATATAGCCATCCCGTCTTTGTCCGCCAGATTTTAAAGCTTTCGCAAATTCCTGAGCCACGCTGGGCTTCTCTGCTATGTATAAAGCTTTTGACATATTATTTATCTGCGCTCATCTTTCTTAATGGCCATGCCAGTAAAAGAGCACCTCCCACCATATTTCCAATGGTTACGATCAGCATACTCTTCAGCATGAGACCAACGGAAAGGCCATCTACCAGACCAAGGCTTACTACAAAAATTCCCATGTTTGCAATGCAGTGCTCAAATCCGCTGAAAACGAATGCAGAGATACACATTACGATCATAAGGAATTTACCGGTTTCACTTTTCAGCTTAATTCCGCAGAGTACACCAAGACATACGAAGAAGTTACACAAAATTGCACGCATGAACATCTGTCCCATAGGGATCGTCAGCTTGTTGTTAATAAAGCCTGCGAAATAATCTGCTGAGCCGGATGCACCTGCTCCTACAAAAAGAAGCGCCATAATTGCACATCCAACGAAATTGCCAAGGTAGCTTACCAGCCATACCTTGCCTGCATCCCCCCAGGATACACTCTTGTCGAAGGCGCCGAATGCCATTACCATGTTATTACCGGTAAACAGCTCGCCGCCAACCAGGCTGATCAGAAGAACAGCAATGGAGAACACTACAGCTCCAAGAAACTTGCCCCAGGCAGGATCTGATCCCGAAAATACACTTCCTATGACGTTGCTGTAAATAACTGCCACATCAATAAAGAAACCAGCCATTACAGCCCGAAGAAAGTACTTCAGGAAATTGCCGTTCAGCAGCCCGATTTTGTTTTTGGCTGCGTTTGAAAGTTTTTGCACATCTTCATAGTTCATAAAAAACACCTCCGTATTGTTTTTCACAATTATAACACTTTGATGTATTTTTCACAATAGAAGTTGATAATTTTTTATCAATTAGGAACTATTTCACAAAAACAAGATGTTTCTTTTGTAAATTAATTACCCGTCCAATCACAGCACAGGGAAGCGACAGAGAAGACAGTCGACTAATTGCCTTGCCCGCATCCTGAGAATCTATACTCAGGAGAAGCCCCCCGGAAGTCTGCGGGTCAAATACTATATCCTCACGGGCAGCAAGCTCTGCTTCATTTATGATGGTTTCACTTCTGCCTGTTTCATTTTCCACAGCTCCACACCTGGTCTTTTCCAGCCAGAAATTCTCACTGCCTTCCTCACTGTGATTCTTCCATGAAAACTCGCACTCTTCCCCTGCAAATTCCCGATTGCGGTATGCACCTGCAGGAATAAATCCCATAGAAGCATAGTCAAGTGCTCCTTTCATAATTGGCAGGGAACCAAGAGAAATACAAAGGGTCTTCCCACTTCCCTTCGCCATTTCCAGGGCATGTCCGGCAAGACCAAAACCTGTTACATCCGTGCAGGCATGAACCTGCAGATCTACCACTTTATCTCTGGCATACCTATTCAAAGTCGCCATCACAGAAGCTGCATAGGCAGTCTCTTCCTCAGACGCCATCTCTCCTTTCACTGCGGTAGAAAGAATTCCGGTTCCAAGAGGCTTGGTAAGAATCAGAACATCTCCGGTCTCTGCTCCAATATTTTTCCACATTGAGGCAGGATTTACAAATCCGGTAACGCACAAGCCATATTTCGGCTCATCGTCCTGAATCGTGTGTCCTCCCGCAAGAGAAGCACCAGCCTCCATTACCTTGTCTGCACCTCCCCGCAGAATCTCGCCCAGAATCTCCGGATCAAGACAATTAGGAAAGGCTGCAATATTCAATGCCAGCTTAGGCTCTCCACCCATAGCATACACATCACTTAACGCATTTGCCGCTGCGATCTGTCCGAAAGTATAAGGATCGTCCACGATCGGTGTAAAAAAATCCACGGTCTGGATCATGGCCAGATCATCAGATATACGATATACAGCAGCATCGTCGGAAGATTCCGTTCCGACCAGTAAATTCGAATCATAAAACTTCGGCAGCTTACCCAGAACCTGGGCAAGGGTCCCCGGACCTACTTTCGCCGCTCAGCCAGATGTATGAGAATACTGGGTAAGGCGAATTCGCTCTCTGTCACTCATGGACTCACCTCCTGTCAGTTCTAGAGCGTGTTTGAAAAAGGCTTTCTGCAAGATGTGCGTCACAATTTGTGGGAGATTTTGCCCGGATGAGGGCGCCGTAGCGGGCTACGGCAATCGAATTCGGGTGAAATCTCCCGCAAAGTGGGGCGTGCATATTGCGGGAATGATTTTTCAAACAGGCTCTAACGTGCTATCTATTTTAACATGAATCTCCCCTATCGTAAACGGTCAGTTTTTTATTTTAGTTGTTTATCTGTTACTATTCTTGAAAAAGGTGCAAGATGTACGTCACAATTTGCGGTAGATTTCACTCGAATTCGTCTGCCGTAGCCCGTTACGGCAGACGAATTCGAGTGAAATCTACCACAAAGTGGGGCGTGCTGATTGCCGACTATCCCCAAAAAGGGAGAATGCCACCACATCCGGCAGCATTCTCCCTGCATTTATTCACTCTTCAATTTATTTCGCCTGGATATATCCCTGCGCCTTCAATGTCTCTGCGCAAAGAACAGCACCACCTGCAGCACCTCTTACAGTGTTGTGGGAAAGTCCAATGAACTTCCAATCGTAAACAGTATCCTCGCGAAGTCTTCCGATTGATACGCCCATTCCGTTCTCGAAGTTCACATCCTCTGTAACCTGTGGACGATTATCCTCCTCAAGATACTGAATGAACTGCTTCGGTGCGCTTGGAAGATTCAGTTCCTGAGGAACTCCCTTGAACTCTACAAGTGCTTTTACAAGCTGCTCTTTCGTAGGTTTCTTTCTGAATTTTACAAATGCAGCTGCAGTGTGGCCATTCAGGATCGGCACACGAACGCACTGACATGTGATAACAGGCTCTTTCGCCGGAACAATCACGCCGTCCTCAACTTTACCCCAGATACGAAGTGGCTCTTTCTCGCTCTTTTCTTCCTCGCCACCAATATATGGAATGATGTTATGCTCCATTTCCGGCCAGTCCTTAAATGTTTTTCCAGCTCCGGAAATTGCCTGATATGTAGTAGCAACTACTTCATATGGCTCAAATTCTTTCCATGCAGTAAGTGCAGGTGCATAGCTCTGAATAGAACAGTTTGGCTTAACAGCGATGAAACCTCTCTTTGTTCCCAGACGCTCTTTCTGATGTTTGATAACTTCGAAATGCTCTGGATTGATTTCCGGAATTACCATCGGCACATCAGGTGTCCATCTGTGAGCGCTGTTGTTGGAAACAACTGGTGTCTCAGTCTTGGCATATGCTTCCTCGATGGCTTTAATCTCGTCCTTGGACATATCTACAGCAGAGAATACAAAGTCAACAGTTGACGCAACCTTCTCTACCTCATTTACATTCATAACAACAAGCTTTTTCACTGCTTCCGGCATTGGAGTATCCATTTTCCATCTGCCTCCTACAGCGTCCTCGTAAGTCTTTCCAGCACTTCTCGGGCTTGCTGCAACAGTTACAACTTCAAACCATGGATGATTCTCTAACAGGGAAATAAATCTCTGACCCACCATTCCGGTAGCACCTAAAATACCAACTCTAAGCTTTTCACTCATAATATTCTCTCCTCATTCTTTCCTCTGCGTACATGTGTATTTCTATGACATACTATACCATGTTCTGAGAAAATGCAAGTACTTTCTTAAATTTTATCATATTAAAGCAATAAATTTATCTGATTTACCAAAAAAATCCTGTAAAACAAGATTCTTTCGTTACTTTCCACCGAACTGCCCAGAGCATGTTTGAAAAAGGCTTTCTGCAGGATGTGTCCTTTTTTCAGTTCGCTTCCAGATACTTTTTATTTCCTGCAATTACCTGCTCCATCACATCCGGACCGGGAGCTCCAAGAGTCATACGTTTCTCCACACAGGTCTTCATGCTGATAGCCTCATAAATATCCTGTTCAAACACAGGACTGATTTCTTTATACTCTTCAAGGGACAGTTCATCCAGGGAAATTCCCTTTTCAATACATTTTAGAACCAACTGCCCAACGATTCCATGCGCATCACGGAAAGGCACGCCATGATTTACCAGGTAATCTGCCGCATCAGTAGCATTGGTAAAGCCATTCTTTGCGCTTGCTTCCATGTTCGCCTTGTTAAACTGCATGGTGGATATCATGCCGGTAAAAAGAGCCAGACAACCTTTCACAGTATCAATAGCATCAAATGTAAGTTCCTTATCCTCCTGCATATCCTTATTGTATGCCAGCGGAATTCCCTTCATGGTAGTAAGAATTGATGTCAGTGCTCCATAAACACGTCCTGTTTTTCCTCTTACCAGCTCAGCAATATCCGGGTTCTTCTTCTGAGGCATAATACTGCTTCCGGTACTGTATGCATCATCGATTTCCACAAAACGGTACTCATTGGAATTCCAGAGAATAATCTCCTCGGAAAAACGGCTGAGATGCATCATAACCGTAGAAAGTGCGGACAACAGTTCAATCACATAATCTCTGTCAGATACAGAGTCCATGCTGTTTCTGGTTGGCTCATCAAAGTCCAGAAGCTGTGCGGTGTATTCTCTGTCCAGCGGATAGGTAGTTCCTGCAAGAGCTCCCGCGCCAAGAGGACAGGTGTTCATTCTCTTGCGGATATCAAACAGACGTCCTCTGTCACGGCGGAACATTTCAAAATATGCTCCCACATGATGCGCCAGCGTAACTGGCTGGGCTTTCTGGAGATGGGTAAAGCCGGGCATATACGTATGCACATTCTCTTCCATGATCTTCTGAAGAGCCTCAAGCAGTGATTTTACTTCCTGGTCAATCTCATCGATCTCATCACGCACATAAAGCTTCATGTCCAGTGCAACCTGGTCATTACGGCTTCTTCCCGTGTGAAGCTTCTTACCCGGATCACCAATACGGTCGATCAGGTTTGCCTCTACAAAACTGTGGATATCCTCATATTCTGATGTGATTGCAAGTCTGCCTGCTTTCACATCTGCCAGGATTCCCTCCAGTCCTTCTAATATCTGATCTCTCTCTTTCTCTGTCAGAATCCCCTGTTTTGCAAGCATCTTTACATGTGCCTTGCTGCCACGGATGTCCTGTTCATAAAATTTCTGGTCAAATGAAATGGATGCATTAAAATTATAAACCAGTTTATCGGTTTCCTTAGTGAAGCGTCCGCCCCAAAGCTGTGCCATAATATTTTCCCTCATTTCCTGCAAAGTTCCACGAATTTTTCAATATTTTTATTCCAAAAGCAAGATGCTTAAGAATTTTACAGAAATACACTTTGAAGTATTATAGGAACCTTACAAATTCTTTCTAACTTTACTACAATCAAGTGCTAGTTTATCACACTTTCTGCTAATTGCAAAGAGTCTTTCATTATGATTTTCGCTATACATTACTGCATCAAACCGTTTTGCAATGCACAAAATTCATGCAAGTGCATGACTCTGCACTATTGTTTGCAAAATATCAGATGGTTTCACTGACAGTCCATGCAGCTCTGTTGTTTCTGCTTTTCCCGCTCCATGCTCTCCCGCTTAGAAAACACACACCCGCAATAATTCTGCCGATACAGCCCATATTCATGGGAAAGTTCTATAGACCGCTTATATCCGTTCTTTTTCTTGAAATCAGACGGAAGATGCTCCACTTTATAGATTTGTGCAAGTTCCTGGCCTATCTCATTGATCTTTCCCGCATTTTTTAAAGGACTGATGGAAAGTGTGGTGGTAAAATAATCATATCCGCCCTCCTGAGCCAGCTTTGCTGCTGCCTCCATTCGAAGCCGATAACATTTGAAACACCGTTCTCCTCCCTCCGGTACATCCTCCAGCCCTTTTGCCATGGCATAAAAATCCTCTGGTCTATACGCGCCTTCCACCAGATCGACTGGATGAAGAAACTCCATCTCGCTGATCAGCCTGCGGATTTCTGCCACCCGCTTCTCATATTCCTCCTTGGGAGAAATATTGGGATTATAAAAAAATACTGTAACAGAAAAAAACCTGGAAAGATATTCCAGGACATAACTGCTGCAGGGCGCACAGCATGCATGAAGAAAAAGTCTGGGAACCTTTCCTTCTTTCTCATGCTGTTCGATTAATTTTTCAAGCTCTTTTTGGTAATTTACATTTGCCAATTCTCTCACCCATTCTTACAATCGTTTCATATCCATTTTCAGAATTCTCTATCAAATCAGAATCCAGCCTTACCTTTCCATGCTGAAGAAGCAGGACAATGGTAGAACCTCCGAATTCAAAATAACCTTTTTCTTCACCCTTTTTCACTTCACAGGCACCAGGTTTCAGATTGGTAATTTTCCCCACCATCATAGCTCCGACTTCCATCATAGCAATGGTTCCAAACTGCTCTGTTTTTAACAGGCAATACTCTCTGGTATTCTCATGATAAATCTGGCATACGTCATTAGCAGCAGGATTTACCGTATGAAAAACACCGGGGATCTTTACATCCGGAGATTTCTCTCCATCTGCCACATAGCAGTAATGGTGATAATCATCGACTGTCAGCCTGAGGATCACTGCATAACCGCCAAGATACCGCTTTGCCAGCTTTTTATTCTTCAGCAGGCGTTCCAGAGTATACAGAGTATCTTTTATATAAAATCTGGAATCACTGCCAATACGGCTCACGGTAACCTTTCCGTCACAAGGACTGACCAGTACGCTGTCATCCGCTGCTACAGGCCGCTGCCCCTCTTTAAGCCTGCGGGTAAAAAAGTCGTTATAGGAAGCAAACTCCTGTCTGGTGCAGCTGGAAAGATCAATGTGATTGCGCTCCACAAATCCAGGAATCATCCTCGCAGAAAGCCTGGTATTCAAAAACCAGCCGCCCAGTCTGGTAACAAAAGGCTGTATTATGATCTTCAGGCAAAGACGTCCGCCCCAGTCATTATACAGATGGCGCAAAAATTTATCCTGTCTGTTCTCCTCTATTGTGATGTTGCCTTTTCTGTCTATATATTTCATAATACCTCCCCTGCATTTGCTATAAAAGTTCCCGATGGCATCCACAAATGAGCCATGCCTGCATAAGCGAATTCATGGATATCGTCTGGCGACAGCCCGGATTACGAATGCAGCCGGCAGCTGCAGGAGCGCAACAGGCGCCAGACAGCTGACTTTCATATATGGTGAATATCCGTTTTATAACAGATGAAACATCATGGAAAGCGCCAGTGCCACAAGGGCAACCAGAAGGATCACCATTGGATTCTGAGGTTTTTTCACCTTAAAATCACTGATAAACAGCACTCCGACTACTACCACTGCCACATGGATCACCAGAAGGAAATTTTTCCCGCATCCTCTTCTCAGCAGATAAAGGAACGGAAGGATGATCGCCATCGAAGTGATTGGCAGACCTTGGTAATAGTGACGAAGCTCGGAGGTCTCGTTCTGTCTCTTCTCTTCCATTACGTTAAAGTAACCCAGACGGATTACAGAAGCTACACAATACAGGCAGAGAATGATCACACCCGGAATATGGTTCATTCCCAGACAATAACAGATCATTGCCGGAAACACACCAAAACATACCACATCACACAGGGAATCGATCTGAATTCCAAATTTCTTCTCATCCTCTGTACGGTTCTTCTTTGTACGGGCGATTTTCCCGTCAAACATATCACAAAGTCCGGACAGTGCCAGACACAAAATTGCAACTTTGAAGTCTCCCTCCAGTGCTCTTGTCATTCCAAATACGGAAACAGCGAGACTGATGTATGTAAGCACCACCGTATAATCATAAAATCCAAGCATATCCTGTTTCTCCTTTTTCAAACGTTCTTCCTTCATTGCAGTTAATTACATCCTTTGTATCTCTTCGTTTTTCCTTCCAATGGTAAGATGTGCCACACAGGTCATAAGTGCACTGATCAGCATCTGTCCGTAATAGGAAATCCCACGGCTGAGCAGCATAGATGGCAGCAAAAGCGGTCCAAATACGGGCACAAACATCACCATATATAATGTCTCGCTGATTCCCATGCCTCCCGGAAGAGGAAGCATATCCACAGATACGGAAATCACCGCCTGTAAAATAGTAACGGTCAGGATTCCATACTCATGGAGTCCCAGGGCGCGGTACACCCAGTAAGTGACCGTGAACAGAATACACCTCTGCACAAATGTAATGATAAATACATTCAGTATGATCCGCTTATGGCTGGCCCAGAAGGCTGCCGTTGCGTGATACTGGTCCATGGAAGCCTCCAGCCTCTCAAGCCTTGCCTTTTTGGGCTTCAGAATCCGGACATGCTCAATGATCTTCAGACCCTTTACCATGATCCATTTCGCAAGACCGGGAGCAAATACCAGTATCATCATAAAGGTAACACAGAACACATTCAGACCCACGCCTAGATAAAACACCCACATATAGTCCCCAAGATAGCCTCTCAGGAAATCACCGCCCAGAAAACAGATCAGAACACCGATCACTACCAGAACTGCCTTGTAGGTGATGGTAACGATCATCAGGACCAGAGTAGTTACCGGAATAGGCAGTTTATCTTTTTTCATGTAAAAGATCTGCATGGGCTGTCCGCCTGATGCAGACGGAGTAATACAGCTGAAAAAAAATCCTACAAAGGAGTACAATGCACAATGAGTCATTTTCACACTGGCTCCAAGTGTTTTCATCATATAAAAAATGATAACCGATTCGCCAAGAATAAAAAATACCACGCACACAAGACTCAGAAGCAGATATCTCCCATCAGCATCCCTGGCAGTACTGATAATATCTCCGATGTCCTTGCCGCGAAAAACCAGGTACATGGTAAGACCGAAAACGATCACCAGAAATAACAGGTTGAAAACCGTTTGCTTTTTACTCATAATATTATTTTCTTTCTAAAAAAAATTGTCGGTACAGGAACCGCGAACTCCTCTTCGCTACACTCTGCACATAGATAAATCACTTCATTATAACACACCCCACCCCAAAAGCATATCATAAATTATACGAAAATGGAGGTTTGATTATGAATCCGCTTCTGGAAGTAAAGGATGTGTGCCTTTCTTACCATAGCTTATCCGGGGAAACGGCTGCCCTTTCTCATATATCTTTTCATCTTATGCCAGAAGAGTTCCTGGCTGTCGTGGGTCCTTCTGGTTGTGGAAAGTCCACTTTGCTGAATCTGATCTGCGGGCTTTTACATGCGGAAAGCGGAACCATTCTTATGAATGGAAAGCCACTGAACAAGGACAGCGCCCGTATTGGCTATATGCTTCAAAAAGACCACCTTCTGGAATGGCGCAGCATCTACCGCAATGTTCTCCTTGGACTGGAAATAAAAGGTGAACTCACAAAAGACAATCTTTCCTATGTAGATGAACTGTTAAAGCTTTATGAGCTGGACAAATTCCGTAACAGTCGTCCAAGCCAGCTCTCCGGCGGCATGCGGCAGCGGGCGGCACTGATCCGCACTCTTGTATTAAAACCGGATCTTCTGCTTCTCGACGAACCATTCTCCGCACTTGATTACCAGACACGGCTGAACGTAAGTGATGACATTGGAAAAATCCTGAAAATACAACGAAAGCCGGCTATTCTTGTCACTCACGATATTTCCGAAGCCATCAGCATGGCTGACCGGGTACTGATTCTTTCAAAGCGTCCTGCCACTGTAATAAAGATCGTTCCCATTGATCTGGATATGAAAGACCGCACGCCCCTTTCTTCGAGAAATGCCCCTGCTTTCAAATCCTACTTTAATCTGATCTGGAAGGAGTTGAATCAGAATGCATGAACCTTCCCCCACTCAAAAAGCATATCTTGCCCGCCAGAAAAGGGACCGTCGCCTTGTTGTAAGCGCAAGGCTTCTGGTCTTTCTTATTTTTCTGGCACAATGGGAAATCCTGGCAAGGGCTGGCTGGATTGACTCTTTTATCTTCAGCAGCCCTTCCATGATCTTCAAAACCTTTGTAGAGATGGCCAAAAACCACTCGCTGTTCATCCACATTGGAGCCACCCTGAAGGAAACTCTTCTTAGTTTCCTCTTCGTAGTAGTCCTGGGTCTTGGCATTTCCATTCTGCTGTGGGTATACCCCAGACTTGCAAAAGTACTGGAGCCTTATCTGGTAGTGCTGAACAGCCTTCCAAAGTCTGCCCTGGCACCCCTTCTCATTGTATGGCTGGGTACCCGTCAGCGGACCATCATTGTTGCAGGTATGTCTGTGGCAATCTTTGGATCAATTCTGAACCTGTATACAGGCTTCGGGGAGATCAGCCAGGAAAAGCTGAAGCTGATCCGCACACTTGGCGGCGGTAAAAAGGAAGAGCTTTTAAAAATTGTTTTACCCTCCTCTGTGCCCCTTATTCTTGCAAATATGAAAGTGAATATTGGTCTTTGCCTGGTAGGGGTGATCATAGGCGAATTCATCGGTGCAAGACAGGGGCTTGGCTACCTGATCATATATGGAAGTCAGACATTCCAGTGAGTACGCATTCTGACAGTTTCCCCAAAATGCTGTCCTCTTCTCTTTCCAATTTTCTATAACGAAGTGCAATTCCGTATTTCTTCAAAAAAGAAATTTAATTTTATTTTTCAGAGCCACTCTTTCCGACAGTCAAAGGCTATCCTCTCCGCTCCTCTTTCCAGATGGATCACACCGCATTCCCTGAAACCAAATTTCTTCAAAGCGCCCTGCATGGGCTTGTTATCCTCATGGGTATCAATGCGCACATATCCGCTTCTCTCCAATCCATAAGAAAAAGCAGCCCTGGTCACACCCTTTGTTACTCCATTGGAAGCGACTCTGTGAATCACGCCGTAGGGCTCCCTGTCGCTGTGCCATTCACCATTTTCGATCACACGGTAAGTAGGATCCTCTCCTGTAAAAAATACAAATGTTCCCACAATTCCCCCATTTTCCACGCATACATAGGAAATTCCTGTTTTTATATCATTTTCTACCGTTGAAACTTCCGGGTAGCGGTCCTCCCACTGGTTTGGATTACCGTTGTTTTTCATAAATTCCCGGGCAATTTTATATAAGTTCAGTATCTGTGGCAGATCCTGAAGTGTAGATTTTCTGATATTCATAATCCTGTTCCTTTCTACCTGTTCGGACAAAATATACCGCACAGCAAGGCGTGCAGATTGCGGGAATGATTTTTCAAACAGGCGCTAAATAGTGTCTGTAACTGCAGATATGACGGGCAGTTACGATTTTTTCAGTATAGCATATCAAAGGTCTCTGCCGCAATAATGCATTTTCCCTGTTTCTTTACCACTTTCAGATGATCCGGATAAATCAGGATTTTCTCCACCATTTTTAACTCACATAATACGTGGGCCTTTAGAATCACATGATGTTCTTTTAAAAACTGCTCTGTCTCCCGAAGCCTTTTTTCCACTTCTTCCTGTTCCTCTACCGGAAAATCCCTGTTCTTCTGCCTGCACGTTCTGCTGCCGGTGTTGTTCTTTAATTTATTTTGCAGTTCCCTTTCCTTGATCTGGTAAAGAGATTCTTCCACCA
>NZ_JBCOME010000061.1:0-23651 GCF_040924365.1 Ruminococcus sp. 1001136sp1_2201st1_G3_2201SCRN_220225
CATGGCCAGTTGGTCAAGGGGTTAAGACGTCGCCCTCTCACGGCGAAAACACGAGTTCGATTCTCGTACTGGCTGCTAGGAACTTCCGAAGTGATTCGGAAGTTTTTTTGTTTACCAGATTTTATGAAAGTTTTTTTGTATATTGTTGCATTTTTCTATAGTTTAAACAAGAAACCAACTCCATTCACTCTTATGGAAAAACAAGTTCCCATAAATATTGTTAAATTCTTTTTTTTCAAAAAGGTGCCGCAGCGCGACTGCTATATCAGTCTGCCCTGCGGCACCCTTGATCCGGCTTTACAAGTATAAAGTCAGGATTTTAGTTTTTACTGGAAATCTTCGGAAGCGAAGTCGTCTGCATCTGCCTCAATGCTTTCTCCAGCATTTTCTGTGAAATCACCGGAACCAGCTGTAAATCCGTCAGCCTCTGGTGTGCTTTCGCCCTCTTCTACGAAACTCTCGTCACCAAATGCGGTTCCTTCGGTATCTGCTACTACTGCTTCATCAGTGAATCCGTCAGATTCTGGTAAAGAGAGCATATCCACGTCATCCCCTGCAAAAATCACTTTGAACGTAAACGTATAAACACCGTTCTCATTCTCAAATTGTCTTATTCTGCAATAATAAGTTTCACCAGCCAGCAGATATGCATCTTCAACGAAACCGTCACTAGAATAATCAACTCTTATTCCATTCTTGTACAGTTCAATATATACATCACTATAATCAGAAGTTATATTTTTAATATTGTACCAACCTGTTTTCTCCGGTACAAACGTATAATCCGCATATTCGCCTTCCTCCAGAGATACTTCATACTCAGTGTCACACTCAATTGCAGAAGCTTCTAACATTGTGTATTTAACCGAATATGTAACAGTAATATTATATTTGCTGTTTGTTACTACAATTTCTTTTACAACGCCCTGTTCATCCTTGTTAATCTGTACAGATTTATTTTCGTCATCATTTGTTACAGACAAGTCTGTCAACGTTGCTTCCGTTCCTGTTACACTAATAATATTGTTAATATTACTTACAGAATATGAAACAATACCTTTTCCAGAAATTCTGTCCGGACGTACAAGTTTAAAGTCTCTTTCATATTCAACATAATATTTAAAAGTTTTTTCTCCGGATGTTAATGTAATTACTACATCACATTCATGACTTCCATCATCCTCGCTAATTGTATATTCAATACCCTCAGCTGTATTTACTGTAAATTCTGGCAAGGACTCTGAAACTCCATAAATTGCCATCCATCCACTGGTATCATAGGTTTCAATATCAACCCGCGTAATCATACTACCTACAATATCATCTTCATTGAGGCTGAATATTTCTCTTAAATCCATTTCATAAAAGATTTTCCAAACTCTAGAGATACCATATTTAGCATTAGTAGCCGTAACCATTTTTACATAATCTTGACCAGATACATCTGCTACTTGAACATCTGCCTTTTCTCCATTTTCGTTTGCAAAAGTTATTTCCAGATTTCCAATATTTTCACCTTTGCCGCGGATTAGGATTCCATCACAGTCTTCTTCATCATTATACACTTTCTCATAGTCAGCGTACTCACCGTCTATTATAACATTTTCCACATTTGAAACACTGTCAATGGCATCTATAATATCATTCAGCTTCTGAATCATTGCCTTAATGTCATCTATATTATCTGAAGTACTATTCACACTCTTTGCTTCAGAAAGGAGGATATCAAGGTCAGCCTTAAATGCATTATCTACAAGAGCCGCTTTCTGTTTTGATACTTCGCTGATTTTTCTGTCCAATTCTGCTTTCAAAACATCAGTCTCAGACATACCAACAGTATCGCTTCCACCATTTGGCCAGTAACCAACTGTATTAATACCGGTTACCCTGCCAGTAACAGAATCATAATCGCACACATGCCACAGATTTCCAGCCTGACCAGTCGGTACACTAAATGTATTCAGAAGGGTACTTCCTCTGTAAACTGTGACAATTGCACCAGACTTGTTAGACATGTTGGTGCTTTCTTCATCAGACTGATCTGTAAAATCATAAATATAGAAACTATAAGTTCCTGCCGTCTGTTTGTAAATTGTGGTTGTCTCTGGTCCTTCCCAATCTGTATCATCTACATCCAGATCTGCATAGGTCACATAATTCTCCTGTGTGTCTGTATCTCCATATGTCTTATCCGAATAATAGGTATGGAATTTACCATTTCCGCTTGCTTTTGGACCAACCAGATGAGAATCAAGGTCAGAAGGTGCGTCAGACTCCTCATCGCCCCATCTCAGAACGAAACGAATCTGGTCATCATTGATAATCCTCGTTACAGAGAAGGTCTTGGTTACTGTCTGTCCGCTTACTACTGTTACACTGAACGGCGCAGCAACAATTTCAGACTTTGCATCTGCTGATACTACCTGAATGGTGTACGTTCCGATCGGAAGCTCTTCTATTGTGCATTTTCCATTTTCAGACGCATCTACTGCAATCTCTTTTAATACTTTTCCAGAAACATTGTTTGCTCCTTCACGAATTTCAAGGGCAACTGCATAATCAATAACGCTTCCTGTTGCAGCATCTACAAATGTAAGATCCACGCTGCCTGTCTCATCTTCGCCGCCAGCTACAAGGCTGATTGGCTCACAGCTGAATGAGTTTTCATTTGCACTTGTGATCTCTACAGTCTGTAATGCAGTGCGGTATCCGTCTGCAACAACTACCAGATAATAATTTCCCCATTCTGCTTCAAACGCATAACTTCCGTCTTCAGCTGTATCTGCCACTTTATTTTCTGCAGTCAGATACTGGGAAACATTTCCTGCATTGATTCCTGCAACATAGTTTAACAGATATACAGAAGCACCGGAAAATGCAGTGTTATCCCCTGCATTTTTTACGTTACCGGTTACAGAAACCTTATTAACTGCCACATTTTCATCTTTCTCTGCCACTACTGTATCCAGAATTTTACCTGAATCAGAATCTTTTACCTGAACTTTTCCAAGACCTTTTACATCTGGAATATTAGCTACGTCAGATACAGCAGCTGTTGTGCTTTCTGCACCTGCGTTCAGTGTCAGTTCTACCTTACTCTCTGCTTTCAGATTCAGGTTCTGACTGGTGGAAATGGTACTTCCCCCTGCTGAAGCCGTACTGGTAACAGGAATTGCCGTTGCAGTAATTTTGCCGGATACATTTACATCTGCCTTTGTGGACAGGGTAAGTTCGGATACAGTTCCGTTATTTACCAGATCAAGCTTTGGTGCTTCGGACTCACCTTTGTTTACTTCGATGTTTGCGCTTGCGCCTTCATCAATTGCCACACGTCCGGTTGCTGCCTGGAATATAATGTTATTGCCAGTTGCTTTCTCAATAAAGGTATTGGATGCAATTGCTTTGATTACAATTTCTTTGAAATTACCATTGTTGACAACTTCGCCGTTTGGTGCATTTACTACAAGTGTTAAATCAGACTTGTCTTCCTTTGGAATTTCGAAGCTGCTTGCTCCACTCTGCTCAATTACTACTTCTTTCAGATCCGGATTAGAAGAAGCGAGTGCTGCATTCAGTTCAGCCTGAGTGGAAACCACCTGCTGAGTAATTGGAGTAGGGGTTGGAGTTGCAGTTGGTGCCGGGGTTGCAGTCGGCACTGGAGTCGCGGTTGGTGCCGGAGTTGCAGTTGGCACCGGAGTTGCGGTTGGTGCCGGAGTCGCAGTTGGCACTGGAGTTGCGGTTGGTGCCGGGGTTGCAGTTGGGGCTACGTTGACAGTTACTGTGCATTTGTAGCTTTTTCCATTCGCACCCTTAAATGTAACGGTACATTTTCCTGTCTTTTTACCTGTGATCACACCTTTTTTGGTAACAGTCGCAACTTTCTTATTACTGCTGGATACAGATTTGATCTTTGTTCCATGCAGCTTTACAGTTGCTTTTGAGCCAACTGTTACATTCAGCTTTTTCTGGCTCAGAGCCGGTGCTTTTACCGTAATCTTACAGGTGTAGGTCTTCTTTCCTACTTTGGCTTTGATCGTAGCCTTACCTTTTTTCACTGCGGTAACTTTACCTTTGCTTACTTTTGCTACTTTTGCATTTGAGCTGGACCATTTTGCTTTTTTACTGGTTCCTGTAACCTTGAGTGTAACTTTTTGGCCTGGATACAGGGTTGCTTTTGCCTTATTCATTTTTACGGCTGCTGCCTGGACCGAAAGGCTCATAGTCAACACCATAACAACCATAAGCAAAAGTGTAGAAAGCTTTTTCCACATTTTCTTACTCATAATGCTCCTCCTTCGTTAAAATATTTTTCCGGTTTACCGTGATAAACTGGACTAATTTAATAATAAAATATTCTTTCTTCTATTTCAAGTACATTTTGGTTAAATTTTGCAAACAAACGAAGGAAGCCTCCGTATTATAATCTCACATCACAATACAGCGGCTTTCCTTATTTTTCCTAATTCACTTCAACTTCTTATTCTTCCACATCCTCCGCCGGTTCTGCCGGGATGAAGACTCTGGAATTTTCATGTTTTTCTTTTTTCTTTAACGCTTCTGCTTTCTCAGTGGCCTCCCTGCAGAATTCCATCTGGGAATTGATCAGAAGCTTGCCTCTCTTGTCCTGCTTCTCGTAAGTTCCATCAGGCTGAAGAATATGGGCTTTTACATTATCACGGAACTCCAGATCCAGAACATGCTTGATCTCATTCTTGATCTGCTCGTCCTCGACCGGGAAAACAATCTCCACACGGCGGTCCAGATTACGAGGCATCCAGTCCGCACTTCCCATATAAATCTCGTCACTGCCATTATTGTGGAAATAGAAAATACGGCTGTGCTCCAGGAAGTTTCCTACAATGGAACGTACATGGATATTCTCGCTCACACCCGGGATTCCCACTCTCAGACAGCAGATACCTCGGATCAGCAGGTAAATCTGCACGCCACAGGAAGATGCATGATAAAGAGCTGCAATGATCTTCGGATCACAAAGAGAGTTCATCTTCGCTACGATCATAGCCGGCATTCCTTTCTTCGCGTGCTCTGCCTCTCTCTCGA
Organism: Ruminococcus sp. 1001136sp1_2201st1_G3_2201SCRN_220225; assembly: GCF_040924365.1. Classification (NCBI taxonomy): domain Bacteria; kingdom Bacillati; phylum Bacillota; class Clostridia; order Eubacteriales; family Oscillospiraceae; genus Ruminococcus; species Ruminococcus sp. 1001136sp1_2201st1_G3_2201SCRN_220225. The sequence goes on from NZ_JBCOME010000061.1 coordinate 5,062, forward strand.
TCAGCTTCAGGAAACGATCCTTCATCCAGATTGGTGCCACGATCAGACGATTCCAGTTCTTCGGCTCAGAATATCCGGAAAGCATGTTAAACACTGCAGTTGCATCCTCGCCGAAGCGCTCATCACAGGTAAAAATGCCGCAGTCCGTATAAAGCTTTGCAGTAGAGTCGTTATAGTTACCAGTTGCCAGATGGACATAACGGCGGATTCCGGTGTCCTCACGGCGAACCACCAAAGTAATCTTACTGTGTGTTTTCAGGCCAACCAGACCATAAATAACATGACAGCCTGCTTTTTCCAGCATTTTTGCCCACACAATATTGTGTTCCTCATCAAAACGTGCCTTCAGCTCTACCAGAACCGAAACCTGTTTGCCATTCTCCGCTGCCTGGGCAAGTGCTGCAATGATCGGGGAATTTCCACTGACACGGTACAACGTCTGCTTAATCGCAAGTACATCCGGATCCTTTGCCGCCTGGCGTACAAAATTTACAACCGGGTCAAAGCTCATGTATGGATGGTGTAAGAACACATCACCCTCACGGATCACCTGGAAAATATCCTTACTGGTATCTGCAAATGCAGGCACTACAGCAGGGGTATATTTCGGCTCTTTGTACTGATCAAAGCCATCCTGTCCATAAACCTTCATCAGCATGGTAAGATCCAGTGGTCCGTTAATATAGAAAATATCCTCTTCTTTAATGTCAAATTCCTTTTTCAGAATGCCAAGAAGTCTGGAGTCCGTTTTATCCTCCACTTCCAGGCGGATCACCTCACCCCACTGGCGCTTCTTCAGCTGCTTCTGGATTTCCACCAGAAGATCCTCCGCCCCATCCTCATCTATGGAAAGATCCGCATTTCTCATAATACGGTAAGGATGTGCACAAACCACATCATATCCAAGGAAAAGCTTGTCAATATTGCGCTCGATAATCTCCTCCAGAAGGATCACAGTAGTGTCCTCTTTATTCCCGGATGGAATGACAACCACACGCGGCAGTACAGACGGCACCTGGACAGTGGCAAATACCAGTACATCCTTGCCCTTTTTCTTATCCTTCTTGGAAATCAAGGCGCCAATATTCAATGTCTTATTTCGAATCAACGGGAAAGGTCTGGAAGAATCCATTGCCATAGGAGTAAGAACCGGATAAACATTATCCTCGAAATAACGGTCCACATACTCCTGCTGTTCTTCGTTTAATTTCTCATGCTCCATCACCAGGTGAAGTCCTACCTTCTCCAGCGCCGGAAGAAGGGAACGGTTCAGAGTGCTGTACTGGGAACGGACGAGTTCATGTGTCTGGACACTGATCTCCTTCAGCTGCTCTTTTGGTCCCATTCCTGCAATATCTGTTTTCTCATAGCCGGCATGAACCTGGTCCTTCAGAGAAGCCACACGAACCATGTAAAACTCATCCAGATTGGAAGATACAATGCTGGTAAATTTCAGTCTTTCAAACAATGGCAGACTTTTATCTCTTGCTTCTGAAAGAACACGGTCGTCAAACTTCAGCCAGCTCAACTCCCTGTTCACAAAATACTCCGGTTTTTCAAAATTTTTCAGATCCATTGTGCCCCTCCTCACACTTTTCTCTTACGTCTGAATACCAGACGGATACCAAATACCTCTTCAAAAAATTCAACTTTATCCATAAGAAGTCCAAGTTCCAGGGAGATATCCTGCTCAGAATCAACTGTAAGAAGCAGAGTTCTGTCCTTCAGCATAGCCTTCATATTCTTTACCTTCTGATAATGGCTGCGATCCATGGCATTTGCAATACGAAGGATTGCAGTCAGCTTGGCGATCAAAAGATATACGGAACGATCCATTCCGACTTCTCCTGCGATCTCGCTGTAATAAACAAATTCTGTGGTATTGTAGCGCACCGCATTTGCAATGATCTGACGTTCTTCTGTGGAAAGTCCGATGATCTCCGTAGCCATAATGATCTGATAGGAGCACTCTGCCACATCTCCCATACTGATATATTTGCCACAGTCATGAAGCTGCACTGCGATCTGAAGAAGCAGACGCTCTCTGTCTCCCATTCCGTGAACTTTCTTCATGCTGTCAAAAATCGCCAGGGCAAGGTCGGTAGTACCCTTAATATGATCCTTTCCAGTAGAATAACGTTTGGCAATGTTTCTGGCTGCCACCAGAATATCATTTTCAAAATTATGTGCGCTCTTAATAAAATTCTTCTTTTCCCCGAAATCATAGGCAATGCCATCAAGAAGAGATACACCTGGCATCCAAAGCGCTTCTGCATTGAAAAGATCCATAAAATCTTTACAGATAACCATAGTTGGCACGATCAAAGCGGCATACTCCGGATCAATATCCATTTCCTCTGACAGTGAAGTCTCGGTCTTATAAACCGTATTCTCATACCGCTTCTCGAATTCAGCCCGTGTAATAATGTTATCCTGTCTCTCCTCACGGAAAATAGTCTCAGTAAGAAAATCCCCCATAAGGATCAAATTCTTTATCTCGCGGTCTTTCAGATAAAGACGCTTAAACCCGGTCAGGTCATTACGGATAAACTCCTCCACCAGCTGTGCATAATTCGTATTGGTTTTCTCCAGCTCCTTCAGACGTTGGCGGATACGCACGCTTCCCATTTTCAGGCTCTGGGTGGTTACAAGCGCATCTTTGTCAAACAGGGAAATCTGCAGGTTTCCACCGCCCACATCCAGAATAGCGGTTCCTTTCTGGATCATTTTCTTAAAGCCATTCTCAATGGCCGCAATAGATTTATAGCCCAGAAAATGCTGCTCGGCATTGCTTAAAACCTCCACATGAATTCCGGTTCTTCTGAAAATCTGTTCAATGATAATCAGCGGATTCTTCATCTCACGGAAAACACTTGTGGTACAGGCGCGGTAGTCTTTCACACCGTACTCTGCCATGATCCTCTTAAAGTCGTTAAGTACTTCACAAATAGTATCTACCTTATCCACTTCCATGGTTCCGCCGGAATATACCCCTACTCCAAGATTCAGACGATACCGGATATCGTCCACAGTCCGGAAACCACCCTTTTTGGAAAATTCAAAAATTTTCATGGTGATCTCATAAGAACTGATATCAATTGCCGCAAATGTGGTCACTGCCATACGTTTTTCCCTCCTGCCAAGGATTATTTCATTCCAGACATAAATTTCAGATAATCTCTGGTAATCTTTTACTGTTCCTCACTTGTTCCCAGAACATGATCAATAAACTGCTGCGCCGTTCTTCCAGTGAGACCGCCGTGAGAAAGCTCCCAGGCGTTTGCCTTCGTCAGAAGCTCCTCTGCAGGCATTGTAACACCATAGCGCTCTGCAAGTGTAGTAACAATATTCTGGAATTCCTTCTTGTTGGGTGCACCGAAATAAATCCGCACGCCAAAACGGTAAACCAGGGAGAGCTTCTCCTGCACAGTATCGGAGGAATGCAGATCTTCATCGTCTGCCACCTCCAGCTTATCCCCGGATTTCTCCCGAACAAGATGACGTCTGTTGCTGGTTGCATAGATCAGGATGTTGTCCGGCTTTTTCTCAAGACCGCCCTCGATCACTGCTTTCAGATATTTATATTCGATTTCAAATTCCTCAAAGGAAAGATCATCCATATAAAGAATAAATTTGTAATTACGGTTTTTGATCTGTGCGATCACATCATTCAGATCCTGAAACTGGTGCTTGTACACCTCGATAATGCGAAGTCCTTCGTCATAATAACGGTTCAGGATACCTTTGATGCTGGAAGATTTGCCAGTTCCTGCATCACCAAAAAGCAGGCAGTTATTGGCCTTTCTTCCTCTTACAAAAGCCTCCGTGTTCTCGATCAGCTTCTGCTTGGGGATTTCATATCCAACCAGATCATCCAGATTCACATGGGCGATTCTGGTAATCGGTGCGATCACCGGCTTGCCATCCTTGCCATGCTCAATACGAAATGCCTTGTTCAATCCCAGCTTACCTACGCCGAAATCTTTGTAGAACTGCACCATATCTGCCATAAACTCTTCCACTGTAGAAGCCTCTGCCAGTGTTTTGCTCATATCACAGATTCTGTCGCAGATACGCTGGTTGTATACCTTGCTGTTGCATCCTGTATTCACATAATTACAGAGAAAATCAGCACAGTCTGTTCCAAACGCACTGTCAAAAACAGCAAGATCAAAGTCATAAAGTTCTTTGAAAATTCCAAAATCATGAAGAGCCAGATGGTTAATGCTTCCCTCCACTGCCCCTCTGATCTCGGAAGCGGTACTGAATGCATTCTCGTGATTGACCAGAAGCTGCGTCAGATAAGTGTGCCACAGATTCCCGGAAAACCCATACATTCCTGCCATTTCCACCAGGCTTCCTGCCATATGGAAAAATTCCTCTTTACGATTCTCAAAGCCTTCTTCACCAGCCTCATAGTTGTTCATCAGTGATGTCATTATGTCCAGTACCTCACCGTTGTCGAAATTGCGGTAAAGGATACATTCTTCTGTTCTTGCCATTTTTGTTTCCTCTCAATTCCATGACGCATTTACGTGTCTCTTCTCCTTTTTGCCGTCCGCACAATTCATAACAGCACACTTTCGGATATACAAGCTCACGCACTCGCACCGTTTTTCATTCTACTTTTCTTATATTAAAAACAGATAAAATCTTCTTAAATTCTTTGGTTAATTTTAACAATAAATGAAATTGCCGCCACTCTCTGCCTTCGCAGCTATAATCTTAATAATTGCCCAGAATTTTCAAATAGCTAGTCTCTGCTTCCATGCCCCGCAATGCATTCTTTACCGCGCTGTCCCGCAGATTTCCCTCGAAGTCCACGAAGAAACGGTATTCCCAGGTTTTTCCCGGAATAGGCCGGGACTCGATCTTGGTCATATTCAGACCATTATAGATCATATGGGAAAGTACATTGTAAAGAGTTCCGCTTGCATGACGTGCCTCGAAGCATACACTGATCCTGGAGCTGTTATTCTCATAAACCGGTTTCTTTGCCAGAATAATAAATCTGGTCACATTGCTGTCATTTTTGCAGATATTCTCTGCCAGAACCTTCAGATTGTAAATCTCTCCGGCAGCCCTGCTGGCAATCGCTGCGTGAGTCTTATCCTGATCTGCGCTGACCTTTTTGGCCGCTGCGGCGGTGTTGGTTACTGCTGTGGTTTTCCAATCTCTATGCTCTTCCAGATATTCCTTACACTGGGCGAGCCCCTGAGGATGGGAATATACCCCGGCAATATCGGAAAGCTCAGCCTCCTGCAGGCCAAGCAGCACATGCTCAACCTTCAGGATCTGCTCTCCCACGATAAACAGATTATATTCTGTCAAAAGGTCATAAATATCTGTCACAATCCCAGCTGTGGAATTTTCAATAGGAAGGACTGCGTAATCTGCTCTTCCTGCTGCAACTTCTTCCATGGCATCCCGGAACAGCTTCACATGATAGCTCTTAATGTCTTCCTGAAAGTAGGCGCGCATGGCTCCATAGCTGTAGGCGCCCTCTACCCCCTGGAAAACAACAGTCACATTATTTCTGGGAAGCTGCTCCACCATTTGGAAGTCTTCCTTTTCTTTCGGACCATATTCGGTGAGAAGCTGATACTGACGCTTTCTGCTGATGGCCATGATCTGCTGAAAAAGCTCCTGGGCTCCAAGTTCGTTGAACTCACCGTGCGCTTTTTTCCTGATCTCTTCCAGTTTGGCATGCTCTCTCTCCGGATCCAGCACTTTCTTTCCGGTATGGATCTTATACTCTGCAACCTCTTCGCAGACCTTCATCCGCTTCTCAAAAAGTTCCACCATCTGATTGTCAATTTCATCTATTTTTCGTCTGCATTCCTGCAAATCTGTCATATTGTTTTCTCTCCAGTTTTTGTATTTAATCATGCAAATTCAGCTGCTGCACACTTCAATTTCCACAATGTACTGCCATTACTGTTCACTCCGTGACCAGTAACACGCTGCCATTTCAGTACCTGACACTTATCCGACATATTCTTCCACCGCATCTGTAAGCGCTCCAATAAAGGAAAGTGAACCAAATGCCAGAATCACACTGTTCTCGTCATCTCCTGCACAGGAAAACGCCTTTTCTACAGCATCTTTTATGCTCTTTGTACTTTCGGCACTGGAATTATATACCCTTGCCGCCTTCGCCAGTTCCTCTGCCGGCAGTGCACGGGGATTATCCGGTGTCTCTATGGTATAGATTTTTTCCGCAAAATGAGCTGTTTTTTCAAGGACAATCTTATATTCCTTGTCTGCAAAAACACCCATAATGTAGATCAGTTTTTTTCCATTAAAATAGTGTCGGATAGATTCTGCCATCTTGTCGGCTGCTCCGGCATTGTGGGCGCCGTCTACAATAAAAAGAGGCTTTTTATTGATAACCGTAAATCTTCCCTTCCAGCTTGTGTGGAGAAGACCGTCCTTCCGCTGTTCCATGGTAGTAGTCCAGCCAAGTCTGTCCAGTTCTTCAAGGGCGTTTAATGCCAGCACTGCATTTTCTTTCTGGTAAACACCGGCAAGGGAAATTGCAAATTCCTCTCCTTTATAAGAAAAGGTCTGACCGAATACGCTCTCTTTTTCCAAAACAGCCTCATCAGGGTCAGATACCACACAGGGTACATGAAGCTTGTTGCAGGTATCTGCAATCACCTGTGCCGCTTCCGGCTTCTGCTTTGTGGTCACAACCCGGCAGCCAGGTTTGATAATTCCAGCCTTCTTCTCTGCGATTTCTCCAAGGGTATTTCCAAGAAATGACATATGATCCATGCTGATGGAAACCAGCACAGCCAGTTTGGTATTCTTCACAATATTGGTGGCATCCAGATTGCCGCCCATTCCGGTCTCCAGAAGGACCAGATCACAATTTTCTTCCTTAAAATACAAAAACGCTGCTGCAGTCTCAATCTCAAAAGGGGTAGGATGATTCATGCCAACCGCTGTCATCTGGTCAATTGACCTGGAAATTTCTGTCACATACTTTGCAAAATCTTCCTGTGAGATCTTCTCGCCGGCAATCTCAAGACGTTCTCTGTAAGAATAAAGAGTTGGGGATATGTATCTGCCCACTTTATAGCCTACCCGGGTAAGGGTGGTGTATAAATAAGCAATCACGGAACCCTTTCCATTGGTTCCGGCTACGTGGACATAAGGAACTGCATCCTGAGGATTTCCAAGCCTGTCCAGCATTTCACGCATATTATCAAGTCCCAGCACGGAACCGTATTTCGCCGAATCATCGATATATGCACGGCATTCCTGATAGTTCATAATAAAAGCTCCTCGTTTATCAAATATCTTTTTCTCTCCATTATAACCTTGCAGCATAAATTTAGCAAGAATGGGAATGTTATTTTTATCATTTTACCCAAGGAGACCAAGCATATGAAAAAATACCCTTTTCTCTTCTGTGGTTTTACCGGCTTGTGTCTGGAGATTCTCTGGACCGGGCTCCATTCCCTGCTCCGGGGAGATGCGTCCATGAAAGGGACTACCTCTCTTCTTATGTTTCCCATTTATGGCTGTGCATCCCTGATTCTGCCTGTATACAAAAAGCTGAAAAGCCTTCCGGCACTTCTGCGAGGCTCCCTTTATACTGCCGGATTTTACCTGGCAGAATTTACCAGCGGTTCTATCCTGCAGGCTTTTCACATGTGCCCCTGGGACTATTCCGGAGTGCCCCATCAGTACAAAGGAGTCATCCGTCTGGACTATCTCCCGGTCTGGTTTCTCACTGGATTGTTTTTCGAAAAAATACTTACAAAATCTTCTTGAAAAATCATTCCAAGTAGTATATGATAGGTCGAAGAGATTTTGCGTTACCACTCACAGAAGAACCTTTTTGAAAGAGTTTTCGTGAACCGTAACACTCTACCCCAAAACCACACACTCATAACGGAGGTATATCATGAGACACTTAATGAGTCCGCTGGACCTTAGTGTTCCGGAGCTTGAGAAGCTTCTGGATCTTGCCAGCGATATTGAGAAAAACCCCAAAAAATACGCACATACCTGTGACGATAAACGACTTGCCACACTTTTCTATGAGCCAAGTACCCGCACCCGTCTCAGTTTTGAAGCTGCTATGATGAACCTTGGCGGTAAGGTTCTTGGTTTCTCATCTGCAGATTCCAGTTCCGCAGCGAAGGGGGAAACTGTTGCCGATACCATTCGTGTTGTTTCCTGCTATGCAGATATCTGTGCTATGCGTCATCCCAAAGAAGGTGCTCCGCTGGTAGCTTCTATGGTTTCTAATATTCCTGTTATCAATGCCGGTGACGGTGGTCATCAGCATCCAACCCAGACTCTTACAGACTTACTTACCATCCGTTCCTTAAAGGGGCGTCTTGACAACATTACCATCGGTCTGTGCGGAGATCTGAAATTCGGACGTACCGTTCACTCTCTGATCGAGGCGCTGGTTCGTTACAACAATGTTAAATTTGTACTGATCTCTCCGGAAGAGCTTCGTATTCCCAGCTATATCCGTGAAGACGTACTGAAAAAGAACAACATCGAGTTCCTAGAAGTAGAACGTCTGGAGGATGCTATTCCGGAGCTTGATATTCTTTACATGACACGTGTTCAGAAGGAGCGTTTCTTCAACGAGGAAGACTATGTTCGTATGAAAGATTTCTACATACTGGACAAGCAGAAACTTTCCCTTGCAAAGGATGACATGTACATTCTTCATCCGCTTCCACGTGTTAACGAAATTTCTGTTGAAGTGGACAGCGATCCGAGAGCTGCATACTTTAAACAGGCCCAGTACGGTGTATATGTTCGTATGGCCCTGATTCTTACATTATTGGAGGTGGAACTGCCATGTTAAATGTTGGAGCACTTCGTGAAGGTTTCGTATTAGACCATATCAAGGCCGGCAAGGCTATGACTATTTATCATGACCTGAAGCTTGACAAGCTTGACTGTACTGTTGCGATCATCAAGAACGCAAAGAGCAATAAGATGGGCAAAAAGGACATCATCAAGGTTGAGTGCCCGATTGAAGATCTGGATCTGGATATCCTTGGTTTCATTGATCACAATATCACCGTAAATATTATTAAGGATGAGAAGATCGTTGAGAAAAAAGACCTTCGTCTTCCGAAGCAGGTTGTAAACGTGATCAGATGTAAGAATCCCCGCTGTATCACTTCCATCGAGCAGGGACTGGATCAGGTGTTTGTTCTGGCAGATGAGGAGAATGAGGTTTACAGATGTAAATATTGTGAGGAGAAATACTCCGGTCACAGAAATAAATAATTCGTCTCTGCAAATCATTGTTTTTATAACAATATTGATATTTTATTGTGGAAGCTGAATACAGCTTCCACTTTTTTTGTAACAGAAATTTCCGGTAAAATTTCCTGTCCATCTGGTCGCATCCTCGCGGAGCGTTTTTTGCTTTATCGGAACATTACGGAGTAATTTCCAATAAAGCAAAAACCTGGGAAAATCCAGCAGAACTGAACCTTCTCAGGTTAAATATCATATTATATGTATCATACAATTTGATTCTTAAATACGCAAGCAGACCGATAAGCCGGGTTATGTCGTTGAGTGATCATCTGTCTAGGCCTTCCGTTGCCGAAAGGCTCAAGCGACCTACCTGAAAGCACGACGGGCCGCCGTATCGCTTTCTGCTCGGTCTTGCTTCGAATGGAGTTTACATGTGCCCGGCCTGTTACCAGGACGGCGGTAGTCTCTTACACTGCCTTTCCACCCTTACCATGGCAAGCCATGGCGGTTTATTTCTGTTGCACTGGTCTGGGAGTCGCCTCCACCGGACGTTATCCGGCATCCTGCCCTGTGAAGCCCGGACTTTCCTCGTCTGAACCCTTTCGTCTGTCCAGCCGCGATCACCTGGCCTGCTTGCGCAAGTGCTATTTTAACATTATTGTGGTAAGATGTAAAGCACTATTTCTCATTTCTCCCTGTCGTATAACCTGTTAAGATTACGGTAAACGGAGTAAGCAGTAACCCGGTAAATAATTACTGGGGTAAGTCTTTATACCCTTCAAGTACCTTCTCATATGCAGCATAGGCTTCTGACAGAGAGTTATACACTTTACCATCCCCTGCTTTAATAACGCGTTCATACCCCCATTTATTAAAAAGGTGATCGGAGATTGCCACATATGTTACATTTCCTTTTTTTCTCTCTGCCGTTAGAGATTTCGAGACGTAATATTTTCCATCTCCTCTTTGAATCAATATTGGTATTTTCTTACCAACTCCCACCTTATTGGTATCAAATGAAGTCCAGAACAAATATCTTTCAGATGCTTTGTCTGAATTTCCATTTCCCAGAAACGCCCATGTACCATTCTTCAATAGGCTTTGTTCGCCCAATACTTTTTCAATTTTCGGGACAAAAGTTGAAAACTCCGCTGCTTTCGAATCAATTTCAAAATCATTGTTTGAGCTTATTTTCTCATCCTTCAGACAGCCACTCTTCTCTAATACATCAAAGAAATCCTCACTCATGTCATAGCTATTTGACGCAGAAGTCCCATCCCCGCTCCACACAAATTTGGTTCCCGTTTTCTGGTCAAACGAAACCTTACAGGTTCCACCTGCTCCTGGTTTTCCAATCCAGTTATCCGTATCGCCTTCTTTTACCGAATGGCTGATCCCCCCAATTGTAATTACATCCGCTGACTGCCAGTCATACTGTTTCTGTTTCAGATTGACAATAACCTCTTTATTATAGATTCCCATGTTTGCCTCAGTCAGCACTTCTGCATAAGCAGCGCGTACATTTGCAAGGTCTGCTGCTTCCCTGCTTTTTTCCAACTGACTTCCGAAAATAGGTATTGCAACAGCCACCAGTACCGCAATAATTGCAACCACGATCAAAAGCTCTGCCAATGTAAAGCCTTTGCGATTTATTTTCATAAAATACTCCTCAACTTCTTACAAGCACATCTGCTTCATCAGGTGTTAAAACAGCTTCCCCCTATAAATTCTCTTAACAGGGAATTATTAGGCACTTCCTCGCTTGGCACAGCTACAAAATAATCAAAAAATTTCAGCAGCCTGTTTGCCTCCAGATATTCCGGCTCCTCTTTGGAAATTCCGAAGAGAAGAGGCTCTGCGTATACCTTCAGACATGCCAGTTCATAGATCAGTGCCGAGTTAAACATAACATCCGCTTCTTCCTGGTATGGAAAAATATTCTTCTCTTCCCCTCTTCTTACAGATGGCCACCTTGCAATGGTATCCTTGGCAGAGGTTCCTCTGGTTCTTGCATCCCGGACGATTCTGCGGATCAGCCTTCCGTCTGTGGTAGGAATCCGGTTGTGTTCATCAATGTTCAGCTGGGTGAGGGCACTGATATAGATTTTGAACTTGCTCTCCTTCGGAAGCGCATAGCTTAATTTGTCGTTCAGACCATGAATTCCCTCAATAACAAGGATGTCTTCCTTCCCCAGCTGGAGAAAATCGCCTTTATATTCTCTCTGCCCGGTCTTGAAGTTAAACACCGGAAGTTCTACTCTCTCTCCATTAAGAAGTGCCAGCATATCTTTGTTGAACTGCTCCACATCAATGGCTTCCAGACACTCATAATCCTTTTCCCCGAATTCATCCAGCGGGGTATGCTCTCTGTTTACAAAATAATTGTCAACAGCAATGGGATGTGGCTTCATTCCATGTGCCGCCAGCTGAATAGACAGCCTGTGGGAAAAGGTAGTCTTGCCGGAGGAGGACGGACCAGCGATCATGACGAACTTCTTGTTTCCAGCCTCCACGATCTGCTCTGCAATTCTGGCAATTCCAGACTCCTGGATGGCCTCCTGCATAAGAAGGATCTTCTGTATCCCCTGGGAAACGATCTGGTCATTCAGCTCACCTACTGTGGAGATTTCCAGCTTTCTGCCCCACTCTTCAGAATCCTTCTGCACCTGGAAGATTTTCTCCTGGGGCTGGAATTCCGGAAGCACATCCGGAGTCTTAGCCTCCGGCAGAATCAGCACAAAGCCTTCATCATACAGCTTCAGGTCAAAATATGGCACATAGCCGGTATCGTAAGCCATTGCCCCATAATAATAGTCCTCAAAATTCTCTATGCTGTAAATATTCACCCTGGAAACCCTGCGATAGCGGAACAGCTTCTCTTTATCATACATTCTGTGATGATGAAAAAGTGCAATCGCTTCATCCGTTCCTACACTTCGTTTCTTCACCGGGATTTTCTGCTCCACCAGCTCTGTCATCCGCTTCTTTACCTGGTCAAGAAATGCCTGATCCAGCTTCTGTTCTCCTTCCATGGTAAAGTAAAAACCGCTTCCTACAGAATAATGAAGCACCACTTTATCTACTTTTTCTTTGCCTGCAAGATCGTAAATTGCCTTTAAAAGCACCAGACATGCAGTTCGCTTATAGGTTTTATTTCCAATGCTGTCTTTTGTGGTGACCAGCCGGACTTCACCGTCCCGTTCTGCTTTTTTATGAAGCTCACAGATCTTGCCCCCTGCAATTACAAGAATAACAGGGGCCGGGCTGGTCTTTTCGTACGCTTTTACAACTTCTTTATAGGTAATTCCCATGGGAAACTCTCTGGTTTCCCCATTGATTGTAAGTTTCACTGCATGATCCATAAAATCTCCTTTTCTGATCCGAAAGACCAATTAGGCTAAACATAAATCACATTTACCAAAACCAAACAACATTATTCTGACAACTCATTTTATCTCCGGGCGGACATCATCTCGCCCATCCACAACAAGTCTCCCCTTTATAATATAGTATACGGGCTTCTCACCTTTGCGCAGCTGACTGTAAGCTCCGGAAACGCTTTTGCCAGTCTTTCCTTCATATCTTCCATAAAAATATATTCCGTACCGTAATGACCTGCGTCAATGATTGCAAGCCCCTGGGCTACGGTGTCAATTCCGGTATGGTGGTCAATATCACCTGTCACATATACATCCGCCCCGGCTGCAAGCACATCCTGGATCATGCTTTTACCAGAGCCGGTACATACGGCAGCCGTTTTCACAGTCTGTTCCAGATTTCCGTACACTTTCACATCTGAAAGCTTCAGGTTCTTTTTCACAAGAAGGGCGTACTCCTTTAAAGTCATCTCACAAGGCAGATTTCCCACGCGTCCAAAGCCAATGGGCTCTCCGTCTTTTTCCCCGGTGGCACAAAGTACCTTCGTATCTGACAGTTCCAGATATCCGGCACTTAAATCTGCCATTCCCAGAATATCATAGTTGGTGTGCATTGCATAATAAGATATTCCATGGCGCACCAGACTGATAATCTTCCGTCCTGTAAAGCTGTGATTATTGATCTTCTTAATACCGGAAAAGATCATAGGATGATGGGTAACGATCATGTCAGCGCCAGCCCGGATAGCCTCGTCTAACACTGTTTCGGTAAGATCAAGGGCAAGAAAGACATGTTTTACCTCACTCTCGTCATCTCCTGTAAGAAGTCCCACATTATCCCAGTCTTCTGCAACTGCTGCAGGAAAATTTCCTCCCAGCCAGTCTGTCAGTTCTTTAACCTTCATATTCTTCCAGCGCAGCAGCGATCAGCTGCGCCTCCTCCTTTACTTCCAAAATGCGGGCAGTAACTGCCTCTGCCTTCGGTGCCGCTTCCAATTGTTCCAGAATCTGGGAGCGGATCCGGGATTCCCGCTGAAGATAACGGTAAAGCACCTGGTTCTTTTCCTGAAGAAGATATTTGCCAAAGGCTTCCTCCAAGGTGTAAGCAGCTGGATTTTCCGGCATTTCTGCCCCTTCATCAGCATGCAGGTTCTCAGAAAAAGCGGCTTTCACAGACGTATTTTTTGTGAAAGAATCCACGTTAAGTTTCAAACTGCTGTGAACATTTTCCCCAGGCACCACCCGCATCATGGGATAAAATTTTCCATCCTCTTCCACCATTTTCTCTTCTGTGATCTCCCAGCCTTCGGACTGGATAAATCTGCGAAAATGGGGAATGTCGGACTGTGGCTGTAAAATCAGCTCAGAGAAAGAATTTCTCACAGACCTGCCATCTGTGAGAATCCTTTCCATAAGGGGACCGCCCATACCTGCGATCACAAGGGTGTCACCCTCTCCGGCTTTCAAGCCTTCAAGTCCGTCTGAGAGCCGGGTCTGTATGTATTCCTCCAGTCCATACTGCCGGATATGTTCCTGTGCCCTGGAAAGTGGCCCTTTTCGCACATCCATTGCAATGGCGGATGGAATTTTTTTCTGCTGTATCAGGTATACCGGCAGATATCCATGATCGCATCCCACATCTACCAGCCGGTTTCCTTCTGTCACCAGGTCTGCGATTGCAGACAGTCGTAAGGATAACTGCATAGTCCTCTCCTTAATCCAGATAATCCTTCAGCTTGCGGCTGCGGCTTGGGTGACGGAGCTTACGAAGAGCCTTTGCCTCAATCTGACGGATACGCTCTCTGGTAACATTAAACTCCTTGCCAACTTCCTCAAGTGTTCTTGCACGTCCATCATCAAGCCCGAAACGAAGGCGAAGAACCTTCTGTTCTCTCTCAGTAAGAGTGCCAAGAACTTCTACCAGCTGTTCCTTCAAAAGAGTAAATGCTGCAGCATCAGCCGGAACCGGAACATTGTCATCCTGGATGAAATCTCCAAGATGGCTGTCCTCCTCTTCACCAATAGGGGTCTCCAGAGAAACCGGCTCCTGGGAAATCTTCAGGATCTCACGCACGCGGTCAACCGGCATGTCCATCTCTTCCGCGATTTCCTCCGGAGTAGGTTCACGTCCAAGCTCCTGGAGTAACTGTCTGGAAACGCGGATCAGCTTGTTGATCGTCTCAACCATATGAACCGGAATACGAATGGTACGCGCCTGGTCTGCAATGGCTCTTGTGATAGCCTGACGGATCCACCAGGTAGCATAGGTACTGAACTTGTAACCCTTTCGGTAATCAAATTTTTCGACAGCCTTGATAAGACCAAGGTTACCTTCCTGAATCAGATCCAGAAAAAGCATTCCACGTCCTACATAACGTTTTGCAATGCTGACAACAAGACGAAGGTTGGCTTCTGCCAGACGCTTCTTGGCATTTTCGTCGCCCTGTTCCATTTTCTTTGCAAGCTCGATTTCTTCTTCTGCTGAAAGAAGCGGAACTTTACCGATTTCTTTCAGATACATACGAACCGGATCCTCAATGCTCACACCTTCCGGAACAGAAAGATCGATCTTGTCCAGCTCTACTTCTTCCTCATCGTCCAGCATAAGGTCATCTGCACTGTTCTCTGTGATACGCAGCACATCTACCCCACTTGCCTCAAGGAAATCGAAGATCTTGTCCATCTGTTCCGCATCCAGTGGCTGGTCTTTGAAATAATCACTGATTTCCTGATATTCCAGTACGTTTTTCTTCTTTTTTGCAAGCTCCAGAAGTCCCACCAGTTTCTCACTGAATTTGCCCATATTCATTTCCATAGGTACTCTAACCTCCATATAGTGTTAATATTTTATCCTTATTCAAAAGAAATATGCAATTGCTGCCTTTTTCTTCCAAGCTCCTCCAGATCCTTCTTGGCCTTTACAAGCTCCTGTAAAGCCCCCATATCTGCAGGATCCCAGTTTTTATTTTTCTCCGCCAGACTCTCCTGCTTAATGCGGATCAAAGCATCGGAAAATGCTCTCTGCTGTTCCTCCTTTGTCTCAAGGTGGATCGTGGCATTAAAGAGAGAGGCCACCTCTTTCTGCTCTTCACTGTCTGTAAAAGCATTCAGAAGTCTGGCCGGATTCACATCTCCCTCTTCGTGCTGCTTCCAGAGCATTTCTGCCACCTCTTTATAAAGAGGAACTACAAAATCTGAAGGGGAAAGATATTTCTCCACAGTATCAAAAATTGCCGGATAGGTAACCAGCCAGGTAAGCATCAGCTTCTGGGATTTATCTGCCGCGCTCTCCTTTTTTCTCATTGGAGAGCCGCCGGATTTTGGCTGGATACGCTTCTCTGCAGGCGTACCCTTCAGAGCAAGGGTGTTTACACGCTTCCGAAGGTCTTCCACACTGATTCCATATCTGCGGTATTCTTTTACAATTGCTTCAATATACAGATTCCGCTCCAGTTCATCAGAAAGTTCCAGAAGATACTGGGCACACCGCTCAAAAAACCGGTTCTGTCCCTGTGGCTCATCCATAGGAAAATCACCGGAAGCAATACTTATCCGGAACATAAAGCTGTCCGTAGCTGCCTCCAGCCTTTTCTCAAAAGCCTCTGCGCCTTCTGCTTTGATAAATTCATCAGGATCCTTGTGAGGCCGTAAATTCACCACTCTGGAATTCACGCCGGCTTCCCGTAGAATGGGAATGGCTCGCAAGGCGGCTTTTACACCAGCTTCATCACTATCGTAAAGAAGAAGCACTTCCTGTGTATACCTCTTCACCAGACTGGCATGTCCGGATGTAAGCGCCGTTCCCAGAGAAGCCACTGCATTGGTAAATCCTGCCTGGTGCATGGAGATTACATCCATGTAGCCCTCGCACAGGATCAGGTAATTTTTCCTGGTGGTTCTGGCTATATTCAATCCGTACAGATTACGGCTCTTGTCAAAAATACGGGTCTCTGGCGAATTCAGGTACTTGGGCTTGCCGTCTCCCATCACTCGCCCGCCAAATCCAATCACCCTGTTATTGACATCCATGATTGGAAAAATAACACGATTCCAGAATTTGTCATACATGCCCTGGCGTTCATCCACATTGAAAAGGCCGGATTCCCGAAGAAGTTCATCACTGTAATTCTGGGATTTCAGATATTTATACAGGTCATCACTGTACTTGTCTGAATACCCCAGACCAAATTTCCTGATCGTCTCTTCGCTGAGACCTCTGCCTGTAAGATAATCGTGGGCATTTTTTCCACCTTCACGGCGCAGCTGGTAATAAAAATACTGAGCCGCTTTCTTATTGATCTCAAGCAAGGCTGCACGCTTCTCCGCTTTCGCCCTTGCCTCCTTGGAATATTCGATCTTGGGAAGTTCCACACCGGCACGCTCTGCCAGATGGGAAAGTGCTTCTCCAAATGAATAATTCTCATATTGCATTACAAAATTGTATACATTTCCTCCAGCTCCGCAGCCGAAGCAGTAATACATCTGCTTGGACGGCGTTACGGAAAAGGAAGGGGTCTTCTCATTATGAAAAGGACACAGACCAAAATAGGAGCTTCCTCTTCTGGTCAGTCTTACATACTGGGATATCACGTCTACAATATCATTTTTCATTCGCACTTCTTCAATGATATCGTCGGAATAGCGCATGCTTATCCTCCTTTGATTTGATATGCCGCATATCCAAGAAAATGCGACATCTTTCGCGTAAATAAATATTATATCTCATTGCAAGAGTTTTGTCCACGTTCTAATAAACCTCCCAGGCTCTTGGTATGAAAATCTCCTTGAATTTCTTCATGGAATACTGATCCGTCATTCCTGACAGCCAGTCACATACCGCCCGGTCTTTGGGAACTCCCTTTTTCTCAATAAGAGCAACGTACTCCCTGGACATTGCTTCCGGGTGATCTATGTAATAGGCGTATAATTCTGTCAGCATTTTGATTGCCTTGGATTCCTCACGCTTCGCAATGGGATTCAGATATACTTTCTGGAACATCTCTGATCGAAGATCCATGAGTGCCTGCTCTACAGGAGCAGACATCTGAATGGAAGGCTGGTCAATGCTGTGCTCAATCACATCATGTACAAAGGTATTCAGCCTTTCTCTTGTGGTCTGTCCAAGAAACTCCCTGAGACTGGCAGAAATATCATTCTCTGTAATGATCCCAGCTCTCTGGGCATCGTCCATATCATGATGAACATAGGCAATCTTATCCGAAAAGCGGACTACCTGTCCCTCCAAAGTGGACGGATGACCGCTGGTACGGTGATTCAGGATTCCGTCTCTTGTCTCCCAGGTAAGATTCAGTCCGTCACCGTTCTTCTCCAGTACTTCCACCACGCGGACGCTCTGACGGTAGTGGGCAAAGCCCTCAGGATGAACGGTATTAAGTGCGGTCTCTCCTGAATGTCCGAAAGGCGTATGACCAAGGTCGTGTCCCAGTGCAATCGCCTCCACAAGATCCTCATTCAGGCGAAGTGCCTTGGCTATAGTACGTGCGATCTGGGATACCTCCAGAGTGTGCGTCAGCCGGTTCCTGTAATGATCTCCTTCCGGAGCCAGAAAAACCTGAGTCTTATCCTTCATCCTGCGAAAAGCTTTGCTATGCAGGATCCTGTCCCGGTCTCTCTGGTAAACCGTCCGGACGTCACACTCTTCTTCCTCCCGGTCTCTTCCTCTGGAACGTCCACTGTATGCGGCATAAGGACTCAGCAGTTCCAGTTCTCTTTCTTCCATGCTCTCTCTGATATTCATATATCTTCTATCCTCCAAAGACTGACAGGTAAGCCGATAATCTTCCTCCTATTAATTATATTCTACACAAAATTTCAAATTCCTCTTTTTTTCAAAAAAAACTTGAAAATTTTTAATTTTTTTCAAAAAATGTGTGTCAAGCGTTTTTGAAAATGTCCTAAAATAATTGAAGTATTAGCCCCGGCTTTTTGCTGGGGCTTGTTATATTG
>NZ_JBCOME010000062.1:0-23531 GCF_040924365.1 Ruminococcus sp. 1001136sp1_2201st1_G3_2201SCRN_220225
GCTGATCACAGCAGCACTTCTTCATGATGTAGGAAAGACAAGAGAACTTTCTTCTTTTCCACTGAATGATTATACAGACGAGGGACAGCTTCTGGGACATATTATAATCGGAGCACAGATGATTCATGATCTGATTAAGGAGATACCGGACTTTCCACTGGATCTGGAGAACCAGCTGGTACATTGTATCCTGGCACATCATGGCGAACTTGAGTACGGTTCCCCTAAGAAACCTGCTATGGTAGAGGCAGTTGCTTTGAATCTTGCAGATAATACAGATGCCCGCATGGAGACTCTTACCGAGATTTTTGCGGCAGATAAGAGCAAGAAAGAATGGCTTGGATTTAACAGAATATTTGAATCTAACTTAAGAAAGACAGGAGAATGGTAATCTTTATGGAGTATCGTAAGAATGATATTGTTACGTTAAAGATTGAAGATTGCGGAATTGACGGTGAAGGTATCGGAAAGGCTGATGGCTTCACCGTTTTTGTCAAAGATGCAGTAATCGGAGACACAGTCCGCGCAAAAATCATGAAAGCGAAGAAAAATTACGGTTACGGAAGATTGGAGGAGATTATCACCCCATCTCCTGACCGTGTGGAGCCGAAGTGTCAGTTTGCAAGACAGTGCGGAGGCTGTCAGCTGCAGGCCCTTTCCTATGAGAAGCAGCTGGAATTTAAGACTTCCAAAGTCAGGGGACATTTGGAGAGGATTGGAGGCTTTACAGATATTCCTATGGAGAAAATCCTGGGAATGGAGCAGCCTTTCCACTATAGAAATAAAGCGCAGTTTCCAGTTGGAAAGTCAAAAGATGGCAGAATCATTACCGGATTTTATGCTGGTCGTACACATAGCATTATTGAGAATCGGGATTGTGCTCTTGGGGTAACACAGAATAAGGAGGTTCTGGACCGTGTGATCGCCCATATGGAGAAGTTCAACATCCAGCCGTATGATGAGAACACTGGCAAGGGTTTAGTGCGCCATGTGCTGATCAGATATGGCTTTTTTACGGATGAGATGATGGTCTGTCTGATCATTAACGGGGAGAAGCTTCCTGGCGAAGAGGCTCTGGTGAAATCTCTTTGTCAGATTCCGGAGACTGTCAGTGTGATGGTAAATGTGAATAAGAAGCGAAACAATGTAATCCTTGGGGAAAAGGTGCGGCTGCTCTGGGGACAGCCATACATTACAGACAAGATCGGAGAGATTTCCTATCAGATTTCGCCGCTGTCCTTTTTCCAGGTAAATCCTTACCAGACAGGGCGTCTTTATGGAAAAGCACTGGAATATGCACAGCTTTCCGGAAATGAGACTGTATGGGATCTCTACTGTGGAATTGGAACCATTTCCCTGTTTCTTGCACAGAAGGCAAAGATGGTGAGGGGCGTGGAGATCATTCCTGCAGCCATTGAGAATGCTAAAGAGAATGCATGTCTGAATGGATTTGCTAATACGGAATTCTTTGTGGGAAAAGCAGAGGAAGTGCTTCCAGAGCAGTTTGCCCGCACTGGTGAGCGTGCTGACGTGATTGTAGTAGACCCGCCGAGAAAAGGCTGCGACGAGACCTTGCTTTCTACCATTATCGAAATGCAGCCCGACCGGGTAGTCTACGTAAGCTGCGACAGTGCAACTCTGGCACGGGATTTGAAGTATCTTTGTGAAAGAGGCTACGAATTGAAGAAAGTCTGCCCGGTTGATATGTTCCCGAATACGGTGTCGGTGGAGACGGTAGTACTGCTTTCCCACAAAAAGCCAGACGGACATATCAACGTAAAAGTTGAGTTTGGCGAGGGTGAGGGAAAAGTTCCGCTTGATAATATCGCTAAAAGAGCCGAAGAATATAAGCCCAAAGAACGAGTGACCTACAAAATGATAAAGGAGTACATAGAAGCTAAATACGGCTTCAAGGTACATACCGCATATATCGCAGAGGTAAAAAGAGATTTAGGCTTGCCAATGTACGATGCTCCTAATGCGGTAGAGGAATTGAAACAGCCGAGGAAGCATCCGACAGCAGAGAAAGTGGAAGCCATAAAGGATGCGTTGAAGCATTTTGAAGTGATTTAATGAGGATAGGCGTATCATTAGAAATAGTGGTACGCTTATTTTTGTCCCTTTTTGCAGATTTGTCCTTTCCCCTGCTTTCCAATATAATGAAGCTAAAGAAGTGGAGGTGTGCTTATGAGAGAGAAATTTAATCATCTGTATTTGGATAGCTACGAAAGAAAACTTTTGATACATAGCCTTGTAGAGTTAAAAAATCAGCTCATACAGCAAGGCAGATATACGGATTGTGTTGACGAGCTTATTTTTAAGGTCATAAATGCACCGTCCAAGAGAATGAAAATTGAATATGTCTAAGGCAAATTTCAAAGCCGCTTATTCTTATTGATTTTAAGAGTAGGCGGCTTTTTTGCGTTCTCTGGTACTGTTTACATAGCCACCTTGACAAAGTGGCTAAATCTATGTGAAAGGAGGACGCATCTATGTCAAATTGCAAAGTGATTGCTCTGACTAACCAGAAAGGCGGTGTCGGAAAAACAACCACAGCAGTCAATCTGGGCGTAAGTCTGGTGCAACAGGGTAAAAAAGTCCTGCTGATTGACGCTGATGCACAGGCAAATCTCACGATGGCTCTGGGTTATAACAGACCAGACGATATTCCCATAACGCTCTCTACTGTGATGCAGAACATCATAGACGATAAAACGCTTGATGTTTCACAGGGTATTATCCACCACAGAGAGGGCATTGACCTGCTTCCGTCAAACATTGAGCTGTCGGGCTTTGAGGTAAGGCTAATCAATGCAATGAGTCGTGAGCGTGTGCTGAAAACCTATGTCAATGAGGTTAAAAAGAATTACGATTATGTGCTTATTGATTGTATGCCGAGCTTAGGGATGATAACCATCAATGCTCTGGCAGCGGCTGACAGCGTGATTATCCCTACACAGCCCCACTATCTCTCGGCTAAAGGTCTGGAGCTTTTACTTCGCTCCGTATCAATGGTCAAACGGCAAATCAACCCCAAGCTGCGGATAGACGGTATCTTAATGACTATGGTAATGCCCCGTACCAACATTTCTAAGGAAATTACGGCAATGGTCAAAAGTGCATACGGTAAGAAAATCAAGGTATTTGATACCGAGATACCTCATTCTATCCGTGCGGTGGAAGCTACCGCAGAAGGCAAAAGTATTTTTGCTTACGACAAAAGCGGCAAGGTTGCCGCAGCCTATGAGCAGTTAGGAAAGGAGGTGGCAGAGATTGGCGAGAAGCAGAGAAACCAAAATCGAGCTGACCGCATACGATGACCTTTTTCAGACGGACGAAAGCCGTGAGGAAGCAAAGCTAAGCAAGATACGGGATATTCCCATATCGGAGATTGACGAGTTTCCAGACCACCCGTTCAAGGTTTTGATGGACGAAGATATGGAACAACTTGTTGAGAGTATCAAGCGAAACGGTGTAATGACCCCTGCGACAGTTCGCTTAAAAGAGGACGGACGGTATGAGCTTATCAGTGGTCACAGGCGAAAAAAGGCTTGTGAACTTGCAGGACTTGAAACGCTGAAATGCGAGGTCAAAGAGCTTACCCGTGATGAAGCCATTATTGTTATGGTGGAAAGTAATCTCCAACGCTCTGTTATTTTGCCGAGTGAGAAAGCGTTTGCGTATAAAATGCGGTTGGAAGCTATGAAACGACAGGCAGGCAGACCCCCAAAAGAAAATGCGTCGCCATTGGCGACTAATTTATCAAAAGGGCGTTCTGATGAGGAATTAGGAGAACTTGTTGGAGAAAGCAAAGACCAGATACGCCGCTATATCCGTCTAACGGAGCTTGTTCCCGAAATCCTGCAAATGGTAGATGAAAGGCAGATTGCTTTTCGTCCTGCGGTTGAGGTTTCTTATCTGACCGAGGAACAGCAATACACCCTGCTTGAAGCAATGGAGTACAACGATGCTACCCCGTCATTGGCACAGGCTATCAAAATGAAGAAGTATAACCAAGATGGCAAGCTCAATTCCGAGGTTATCCAGTCCATTATGGAGGAAGAAAAGCCCAATCAGAAGGAAAAACCTGCTTTCCGTGACGAGAGGATAACCAAGCTCATTCCAAAGACTGTTCCCAGAGGGCAGGAAACGGATTTTGTTGTCAAGGCGTTGGAGTTTTATAACCGACACTTGCAGCGGAACAAGGCTCACGAGAGATAGCCACACACCGAGGGCGAGGTCTGCCTTTTTGAGTGGATAGCCATTATTTTGGCTTCCCCCTCTCCACACCTCACCCCTAACTACTGCCAGTAACTATCCGAGAAAAGAAATAATTTAAGCTGTCCATAACGGGCAGCTTTTTTTCGGTCAGTAAGGCAAAATATTCAATCTAAATTACAGGAGGTAACTATGAAAATCCCTAAATTGTTCAAAAAGGCTGCGGCTTTTGTAATGGCTGCGGTCACGGCATTATCTATAATGCCTGCGACAGCGTTTGCTGCGGGTGACATCGGGACAATTTCCTTTTCTCACACCTATGACAGCAAAGGTAATGCGATGAGGTACAATTCCAGTGCGAATATCGGTGGTTATACCGCAGGCGGAACAGGAAATTACAAGTACCGTATGTTTGTGGATGGCGAGAATGCGTTTTGTATTCAGCCGGGAGTACCGCTGAAAACAGGAAACACCTTGAAAAAGGCTTCCTCTGATACTTGGAACGCACTTTCAGCCAACCAGAAAAAGGCGGTTGGGCTTGCCCTGCTCTATGGGTATCAGGGCAACCGAAATAATCTGTCGGGAAGTGATGATGAAAAATGGCTTGCCACGCAGACTCTCGTATGGGAGTTTGTCACAGGCTGCCGTGAAGCCACAGGCTCATATAACCAGACAAGCACCACCGTTTACAGCCTGCACTTCGGTTCAAATTATGCCAACAGCGGAGCAAGGGAAGTGTATGACCAGATTGTTGCAATGCTGCGTGAGCATAACACCATTCCGAGCTTTATGTCGGGCGGTAAGAATGACATCACAAAGGAGCTTGCCTACAAGGACGGAAAGTACAGCATCACATTGACGGACAGCAACGGCGTCCTTTCCGATTACAGCTTTTCAAGCTCTGACAGCAATGTGAGTGTATCGAAGTCTGGAAATAAGCTGACAATCAGCTCCACCGTAGCTATCAGCGGTTCTGTCCGCATTACGGCAAAGAGGAACAATGTGCCGACTGTCAGCAGCAGTGCAAAGCTCATTGCCTATGGCGACTCGAACTTGCAGGATTTGGTAACAGGTGTGGAGAATGCTGATACCGTGTCTGCATATATCAATATCGAAACGCCGACAGGCACGATTGCCCTCAAAAAGACTTCTGAGGACGGAGTTGTGGAGGGCATCTCTTTTACAATCAAAGGTGATAACTTCAATAAAACAGTTAAGACAGGAAAGGACGGCTCTGTCTCCGTGGAGGGATTATTCCCTGGCACTTATACGGTCACAGAACAGTCTATTGACCGTTATGAGCCGCAGAAAACCCAGACTGTCACACTTATCGGAGGAAAAACCTCTACTGTGACCTTCAGCAATACTTTGAAGCGTGGCAGTCTGGAAATCGTCAAGACTTCCGAGGACAATCTGGTGGAGGGAATGAAATTCCACCTTTATGGCACATCTTTAAGCGGCTTGCCTGTTGACGAGTATGCCGTGACTGATAAAAACGGACTGGCTAAGTTTGAAAATGTCCTTATCAGTGGCGATACCCCGTATGTGGTTGAGGAAGTGGATACCGCAGTCCGCTATGTCGTTCCTGCTTCCCAGACAGCTCCGATTGAATGGAACAAGGTCACAAAACGCAGCTTCGACAATGTGTTGAAGAAATTCCAAGTGACTGTGACAAAGACCGATGCAGAAACAGGTTCTCCGCAGGGCAATGCTTCCCTTGCAGGTGCGGTTTACGGCATCTATAAAGGTGAGGAACTGATTGACACCTACACGACTGATGAAAACGGTCAGTTTACGACCAAGTATTATATCTGTGATAATGATTGGACTGTCCGTGAAATCAGCTCGTCCGAGGGGTATCTTCTGGATACCGCAATCCACAAGGTAGGTGCAGAACCAGAGCTATACACGGTAGAGCTGAACAGTACCGCAAACGATGTGAATGAACAGGTCATCAAAGGCAATATCGCACTCATCAAGCATACGGATAACGGGGAAACCCAGATTGAAACACCCGAAGAAGGTGCGGTATTTGAAGTGTTCCTCAAATCCGCAGGCAGCTATGAAAATGCAAAGGAAACCGAGCGTGATGTGCTGACATGTGACGAGAACGGTTTTGCCCAGACAAAGGATATGCCGTATGGCATTTATACCGTCCGCCAGACCTCTGGTTGGGAGGGGCGTGAACTGATGAAAGACTTTGATGTGTTTATCAGCAAGGACGGTCAGACCTACCGCTACCTTATCAACAACGCTAACTTTGAGAGCTATATCAAAATTGTAAAGAAAGATGCAGAAACAGGCAATACAATCCCGTATGCAGGTGCAGGCTTCCAGATTTACGACCCGAATGGAAATCTTGTGACTATGACTTTCACTTATCCCGAAGTGACGACCATTGACACCTTCTTTTCCATATTCTGGGCAATGTAGCCTTCATGGATAGTTGGCTGTTCGGTGATTCCCTGATCTGCAAAGCTGCGGTGATCAATGGTAGCATTTATCTGATTACGTGCAAGCATTTTATTTACGGCATCTGCCCAGTTTGCCCGCCAGATGCAAAGTTGTTCATCACTGTTCCATTGTTCGGAAATAGGATTCTGTCTGCCATATCGGCTGCTCTTGGGGTGTTTATCAATCCGTTCATATCCTTTTTCCTGTGCAACAGAGGAAGTCAGATATTCTTTCTTTTTCCCAACTTTATAGCGATATTGCTTTTCCCATCCCTGTTTCTGAGCAGTTTTAAATTCAGAAGCAGTAAATCCTTTTTCTTCTCCATTTTTGATACAGAGATATTCTTTTTCGGTTTTATACTGCCATGTTTCATTTTCATTTAGTGGTCGGACAGTAAGAAGAATGTGTGCATGGGGATTGTGACCATCTGTATTGTGAATGGCAAAATCAGCACACATCCCCATATCTACAAAATTCTTTTTAATAAAATCCTGAAGAAGAGAAATATTGCTGTCTTTATCTAACTCAACGGGGAGTGCGACAACAAATTCTCTTGCCAGTCGGCTGTCTTTGGTCTTTTCGTTTTCTTCCACAGCATTCCAGAGTTGTTCCTGGTCATTCCATTCCAATGGAGCCATTGGAGGAAGCATCACCTCCTGATAGATCAGCCCCTGCTTTCTGGTATAGTCATGCTGAATGCCATCATAATCATTGTACATGCGGCTACAGCTCATATAAGCAGAGGCAGCAACAGCAGACCGACCGGAACCACGGCTGATGACTTTGGCTTGCATATGATAAATTGCCATATCTGGTACCTCCTTTCGATGTTGTCTGCAACAGTGTATAAAGCCCTCGGCAGAGCGCACGAGCCCCGAAGGGGATACCACTGCCTGATTTATCAGGTGGTGAGTAAGTGCGCCCTTCGGGAGTAGAACTTGTGCGTTTACATTCCCCGTAGCCGGATCATCAGCTCCCGTTTCAGGGAATCTAAATCCATTTCTTTAATATGTGGAACAATACTTTCCAGAATGGCTCCTTCCTGGACTAATCGGTGTGTTCTGGCATCACGTTCTTTTTTCCGGTTTCTTGCTTCGGCTTCTTCCTGGCGGTGTCTTGCCTGTAAAAGTGCTTTTTCTTCCGGTGTCATGATTCTTTTATCTGCCATATCTGGCACCTCCTTTTTATGCCCGTATCCGGGCAGTTTTGGTTTTAAAATCTTTTGGTTTGGTACTATGGTTTTAGATAACTGACAGTGGCATATTTCTGGTAATAAATGAGGAAAGAAAGTAGTACCACTGTCAGTGAAAAGTAATCATTGTGTTATACTTCTTCGAGTCAATTCTGGTTCGGAGCATGATTGTTCAACAGGATTTTTTTCGCCTGTTTTAAATTAGCTGTTGCATTGTCCTGACGAATATTCCGGTTATTGATACGGACAGGAATACATCTCTCCAGAATACGGTCATAAATTCGTTTGTGTGCGATATCAGCGGCGTTATTCAGCTCGGATAAAGTGAGATTGGTCGTTATGATTAGGGGCTTTTTACTGCGGTAACGGCTGTCGATCACATTGAATACCTGTTCCAGTGCAAAGTCAGAGTTCCGCTCAATTCCGAGATCATCAATAATCAGAAGACTGTAGCGGTTTAAGCTGTTGATGAACTGGTTTCTGCCTTCAAAATGCATTCCGGTAAGGGTATTCAGAATCCGGGAAAAGATGGTCATCAGTACAGGAACGCTTTTTTCCAGAAGGGCATTGGCAATGCAGCCTGCAAAAAAAGATTTTCCAGTACCGACATCACCCCAGATGAGAAGTCCGGAAGCGTTTGCTTTCATCTCTTCCCAGTTGCTTACATAATTGTGTGCCAGTTTTATTTCCGGATTGATGCCGTGCAGGTTGGTGTCTGCTGTCAGAAAGTCCGTCATGTGTTCACCTCCAATCAGTTATTCGCCAAGAAAATCCCAGTCTACATCACTATCTGGCTGTGAATTTTCAGGTGTTGGAAAGGACGCCCTGATTTGGGGCTCCCTTTGCGCCATGCCTGCAGTCAGTCCGGAAAGAAAAAGTGACAATGCCTGTTTCAGAATGTTTTCCACTGCATCTACAATCTGTTTCACAAAAAGTTCTTCCCGTTCTCTTGTTTCCAGATAAGGATCAGCCTGTGTGCGGTAGTAGCGGTCAAAATAATCTACCAGTGCAAGAGAGATTACCTGACTGTAAGATTTAAAATCCTGCCTGTCCATCGTCTGTAAATATTCCCAGGCTCTCCGTTGCTGTTCTTTGTCCAGATTAAAACGCAGGTTTGTGTTGCGGATATTGTTTTGCATGGTTTATTCCCTCCTTTTCAGGCTCATATAAGCCAGGGTTTCATAGGCTTTGATTCCGGTTGGCTGACGGTGTTTGCTGTTTTCATATTGCCGTAGCCATGATCTACAGCAATGATTTTGGTGTTTCTGAGTTCTCGCATAAAAATACCTCCGTTTTCGTATTGATTGATTCAGCAGGTCGTACCGGTGTGGTACTGCTCTGCTGTGGGATAAGCATACGAAAATCGGAGGAAAAGGCATTGAGGGGAAATTGAGCTAGAATTGAGAAAAAGATATATTGTGCTTACGTTCTGCATGTACTCTTGTTATGATTTCATTGTTTTTTATCGTATAATATGAATACTGGAGATGGTTTGGATGAAATACAAGATTTTAGTTGTCGATGATGATATATTTATTTGACGAATAGTTGAATATAACGGTGGGCAATTTGCCCGCCGTAAATTATGCTTATTTTGTTAAAAGAACGGATATATTTTTTTCGATGGAAAATCCAATCTGTGGATATTCCGCTTTTAGCTTATCAACATTCAATCCTTTTAAGTTTATCCCTGCCTGCTCAAGTACATGCCTTGCGTAAAAAGGCTGACATGCTTTTCATGCCGGATGCTTTGAATTTGGTAGTGAGAATGTACTGCTCATCATCGCTGAGATAAAATTGCACCGGATTGGTGCGGCTTCTGTTTGCCATTGAGTCATGACACAGGCAGTGCTTGCTATTCTTGATTAGTTAAAGGCTTTTAACTTTCCTGATTTTAAAATAATACCGATCAATAATATCTTGCAATGTAATGGATTTCATTTTTTCATCTACCATATTTTGAATTTCATGATAGAAGTCCCCAATAGCGAATTGAATGTTGATACCGATTCCACAATCCGGATTGGTATCTGTGTCCAGGTGAAGCAGCGGCTTATCGCCCTCTACAGCTCGGTAGATGTCATACATATTGATTTTATCTGCCGATTTTGCAAGAGCGGCATTCGCATGACCTTGTGTGTTGACAACAATGCCTGCATTTTTCAGGGTTGCCATAAGTTGTCTGACATAAGCCGGGTTTGTCTTGATACTTTCTGCAATTTTTGTGCTGGAGAGTTGTTCGTCATCTCCAAGAGCAATAAATATAAGAATATGAATGGTGTCACTAAGCTTTGTGGAATATTTCATTTGTCACCTCGAATTTTCTTCTTGCAATTTTTAAACTTACATGATAATATGACTTTAATGCTTGATGTAAATTTAATTTTAACAAGTAAAAAAATAAAAGTCAAGCAAAATAAAAAGTGTGGAATCTGATATAAAAAAGGAGATAAAGTGGTGTATGCAAAAGGAGGAACAAGTCAGTTTTCTGGCGGGAAAGGAAATGTGATGAAGATGAATGTATATCAAGAGATAAGTCAAATCATCAAAGAAGCAGATGGTATTTTGATTGGAGCCAGTAATGGTTTGTCTATCGCAGAGGGATATAATATTTTTGCAGATGACGCATGGTTTCAGGAAAATATGGGAGATTTCAGAGAAAAATACGGACTGCGCTGTGTTTTACACGGATTTTCAGTGCCAATGAAGGTAGAAGAAAAGTGGGCGTTTGTAAGCAGACTTGTTAAGGCAAAAGCTATGCAGGATGAGCCGAGTGAGATTATGAAAAACATCTATGCACTAGTAAAAGATAAAGAATATTTCGTAGTAACTTCCAATGCGGAGGATCATTTTGTGCCGGCAGGTTTTGAGGCAGACCGTGTTTTTGAAATGGAAGGGAAATTAACCCAGATGCGGTGCAAGAACAGATGTCATGACGAGGTCTATCCTAATCAAAAAGCAGTTCTCGCCATGACAGAAGAGGAAGTAAACGGAAGAGTACCCAAAGAGTTACTGCCGAAATGTCCAAAATGCGGTGGAGATATGGAAGTAAATTGGGGTGAGATGTCCTCGTTTACAGAAACGAAAAATTGGAAGGAAAAGGATGCCCGCTATCAAGAATTTATTCAGAATTTACATGGAAAGAAGCTGGTAATTCTGGAATTTGGCATTGGTTGGAGAAATCAGATGATTAAAGCTCCTTTGATGCAGCTAGCAGCAGTAGAACCACAGGCAAGATATATCACATTTAACAAGGGCGAAATTTACATTCCAGAGGAAATCAAAGAAAAATCCATCGGTGTGGATGGTAATCTTACGGTAGCGTTAAAGGAAATCAGAAAGGGAAGGATAGACTAAGTAAGGTGGTTGAAGATATTACAGTTGTGAGATAGGAGAATGAAAAAAATGAGCTGTTATGAAAATTTGGTAATGAAAACACAAATGAACTATTCCAGACACTATAGTACCTATGCATCCGGCGGTACTGCTGTAGTGTTGAGCAAACAAAAACCACTTCCTTACGAGGAACAGATTCAGGAATTTGTTCGCAGAGTGCAGGAGGCAGAGTGTATCGTAGTAGGCGGAGCATCCGGTTTATCAGCGGCTGGAGGTGGTGACTTTTATTATAGTGATACCCCTTCTTTTCGTGAGCATTTTGGAAAATTTGAAGATAAGTATGGATTCAAAGGTGCTTTTAGCGGAATGATGCATCGGTTTTCTACAAGAAATGAACACTGGGGATATGTGGCAACCTTTTTAAATACTACACAAAATGCTCCTATCAGAGAGCCATATCTGGATTTGGATAGAATCTTGCAGGGAAAGGATTTTCATATCTTAACGACTAATCAGGATACACAGTTTGTAAAGATTTATCCGGAAGAAAAGGTCAGTGAGATTCAGGGAGATCATCGTTTCTTCCAGTGTTCCCAGTGCTGTCAGGATGAAACATGGGATGCCGTACAACCTGTGGCAGATATGATTGCGGCTATGGGAGAGGGGACAATGGTGCCGGATGAACTGATTCCTCGCTGCCCTCATTGTGGTGCGGAAATGTTTCCGTGGGTAAGAGGATATGGGAATTTTCTGCAAGGGAAAAAATACGAAGAAGAATATGAGAAAATCTCAAAATACATTCAAAAGAACAAAGATAGAAAAATTCTCTTTATAGAACTTGGAGTAGGGCGCATGACACCGATGTTTATACAGGAACCGTTTTGGGAACTGACAAACAGCTTGAAAGATGCATATTATATCTCCGTAAATTCAGAATATCAGTTTTTGCCGGAATTCATTGAAGATAAGGGGATTGCTATTTTGGGAGATATAGGAACAGTGTTAAAAGATTTGTGGAAAGCAAAAGAGGAAAGTGCATTTGTATAGGATACTTGTTCTTGATATTCCACTTAATGGAGAAACATTTGAATGTGGGGAAGGAGAACATGTACAATGTTTTGTGTCAGCCCCTCCGAAATTATCCATAACTGCGATCGTGAAATACCTGAAGGGGATCTCCGGCAGGAAACTTTTCGAACGTTTTCCGGAAATAAGAAACCAGCTTTGGAAAGGGGAGCTGTGGAACCATTCCTATTATGTGGAAACGGTCGGATCTGTATCGGAAGAAAACATCCGCAGGTACATCGAACATCAGAGCAAAGCTTACTGATACGATGGAGGAGAGGAAATGCTTCTGTCAAAGAAAACATCCATAAAGGTCAGCCGGGAATATGCGAATCTCATCGGACATATGTGCTATGCAGCATCCAAGCTTTGGAATGTCTGTAATTATGAACGTCAGCATTACAAAGAAGCGGGTATGGGGCAGTATCCGGACTGGTATTATCAGAAAAAGCCCATAAAGAGGATCTGTGGTATAAACAGCTCCCGTCCCAGACTGCCCAGGAAGTCTGCAAGCTGCTGGACAAGGCATGGAAGTCTTTTTATGCCTTGAAAAGATCCGGGGGGATCGAGACTCCCAGACCGCCGCGGTTTAAGCAAGAAAGTATCCCCATTACCTATATGCAGATGGGGATCGTGCATGAGTGGGATACGGGTAGAGTCCGTCTGTCTCTTCCAAAGACATTAAAAAAATATATGGAAGAAACATATCAGATCCATGAAAACTTTCTTTACCTTGAAAATAAGATTTTCAGGGGCATGGATCAGATCAAACAGCTGCGGATCTATCCGCCGGAGAAGGGAAGCTGTAAAATTATTGTTGTTTATGAGGTCCCTGACCAGGAAGAACTTCCACAGAACGGACATGAACTGTCTATTGATCTGGGGCTTCACAACCTTATGACGTGTTATGATTCCGAAAATGGGAAGGCGTTTATCCTGGGCAGGAAGTACCTTGAATTGGAAAGATATTTCCATAAAGAGATCGCAAGGGTGCAGGCCCAGTGGTATGGGCAGCAGTCCGGAAAGGGAGTAAAGCATCCGGTCACATCAAAACATATCAGGAAGTTATATAAGAGAAAACAAGACTCAGTAACGGACTATCTGCACAAGATCACAAGATATCTTGTAGAATACTGCCGGGAAAAAGGGATCACCTGTGTCGTTGCAGGGGATATCCGGAACATCCGGAGAGAAAAAGACCTGGGACACAGGACAAACCAGAAGTTTCACAGTCTGCCGTATAACAGGATCTATATCATGCTGGAATATAAGCTGAAAAGATATGGGATCCGTTTTATAAAACAGGAAGAAAGTTATACCAGCCAGTGCAGTCCTCTGTCACCGGAAGTAGGGAAAAGATATGCGGAACCGTCCAACCGGAAAGAGAGAGGATCATATAGGGATGGAAACAGAGTCTATAATGCAGATGTGGTAGGCGCATATAATATCCTGAGAAAATATCACTCCGTATCCGGCATAAAAAGAGAACTGTCCGTAACCGGACTGAAAACACCGGAAATAATAAAAGTAGCTGTATAGCTCTAAAGAGCAAACAGTAGTGGTGCCATGGATGCACCCTGAAAAAGGCGGTATCCCGCCTTAATTCAGATGCTCTGGTAACTCAGTTACCGAGTAATTCACGACTGATTTTAGCCTGACCAGTCATCCAGCGGCAAACCAGACTGTTGTCCATTGAAAAATCCTGATTTGCCGGATCATCCATAAAATCTTCAAATAATTCGTATAAAAAATCAGGCTGACTCATTTGATTACTTTCGCTGATATGATTTTTTAAGCAAGTGCTAATAGAAGAAAAATCGCATCGATTCAATAGAAATTCCCCTTTCGTAGTTAAGATTAAGTATATCTATCATAACGCGAACATACATTCGATTCAAGGAAACGAGGATAGTTTTAAATTGATTGTGTCAATTTACAATCAATTTCTATTCAATGTGGTTTTTCGGCAGGTTCTGTAAAATAAGCTCAGATCAAAACAATAACGGGAGGAGCTTATGCAACAGAATATTGAATTTGAGCGGTGCATTGATTTTCTGGTACGGATGATTGATAAGTACGGCGCTGAAGTCCTCCGGGAGTTGGAGAAAGAAAAACAGAATAAGGAAGAAAAAGAAGCGGCAATTTCCTGAAATACAAAATGTAAATCAGACTGTCGCTTTTTCATGTATTTTTAAATCAAATAAATTCTAAAAGCTGATAAAAAAGAATGATAATTTGGAGAAAAATAGCATAGAATAATTTTGAGCTGATATGACAGAGAATGTTTTGGCGTATTGACAGGACATTTAAAATGACGTATACTAAGCTCAGTGATCGTTCTGTAGAAACTTGAGAAGCCTACAGGCGGGGGAGAGCCTGCGGGTCTCTCCCTCTTTTGTTTTAAGGAGAAATGAGATGCAGACACCGAAAAAATTCTCTTCTTTTAGTGACCAGGTTTCCTGGATCACTGATGAAAAGGGAATAAAAATAAAAGACGGAGAATATGCGGAAGAGATGTTACGCCAAATAGGATATTTTCCTCTTATGGGAGGATATAAACATCTTTTTAGAATATCAAACACAAAAAAATATAAAGCAGGAACAAGTTTTGAAGAAATAGTCAGTCTGTATAAGTTTGATGCAGAGCTTAGAGAGTTGTTCTTTAAATATTTACTGCAGATTGAGCGGCAGATGCGTTCTTTGATGTCATATTATTTTACTGAAATGTATGGAGCAGAGCAGAAGCAGTACCTGGATGCTAATAATTATAATAATACAAAAAGAAATCATACAACAATCGTAAAGTTGATAGCGACCTTGAAACGGGCAACAACGACCACAGATTATACATATATCAACTATTACCGCAAGACATATGGTGAAATTCCATTATGGGTTTTGGCAAATGTACTTACGTTTGGAAACTTATCAAAAATGTTCCGAGTGTTTCCGCAGTCCTTAAAATCAAAAGTATCAAAAAACTTTGAACCTTTGAATCAGCATCAGATGGAACAGTTTCTATCTGTTCTCACTAAGTATAGGAATGTATGTGCCCATGGGGAACGACTGTTTACATACAGAACAGTAGATGCTATTGCGGATACACCGCTTCATAAAAAACTTTCATTACCACAGAGCGGTAATCAGTACGAAAAAGGAAAACAAGATTTGTTTGCTGTGGTGATTGCTTTTAGATATCTATTACCGGGAAAAGATTTTCTGGAATTTAAAAGAAAGCTCATAAAGGAGATTGACCGAGTAAACAGAGAGGTAGAGCATATAAGTGAAGTTGAATTATTGAATAAAATGGGTTTCCCGAAAAATTGGAAAAATATTACCAGATACCATTTAAATTAAAGAAATATCCTCTAAGAGATAGTGAAACACCTATTGTCTTAGAGGATTTTTTATTGAAGAATTTTAATATTCAAGAGTTTGTTTTTTCCTTTTTGAGAATGGAACAGATGAGGTACAGTTTGTACTGGTGTTCAAGCTTTCCAGATTCGGTCGTAATGCGGCAGATGTTTTAAATTCTTTGCAGAGGATGCAGGATTTTGGAGTGAATCTGATCTGTGTAGAAGATGGAATTGACAGCTCAAAAGATAGTGGAAAGCTGATGATTTCTGTTCTGTCTGCGGTGGCAGAGATTGAACGAGAGAATATCCTTGTTCAAACAATGGAAGGACGTAAGCAGAAAGCCAGGGAAGGGAAATGGAACGGCGGGTTTGCTCCTTATGGTTATGAATTGGTAAATGGAGAATTGCAGATTGCAGAGGATGAAGCGGAAATTATTCGTCTGATCTATGATAAATTTATTCATACTAATATGGGAATCTCTGCGATTGCTGCATGGCTGAACCAGCATGGATATAAAAAGAAAAAACGACAGAATAATACACTGGACGCATTTGCCGCATCATTTATAAAAGGCGTTCTGGATAATCCGGTATACTGTGGAAAGCTGGCTTATGGACGAAGGAAGAACGAGAAAGTTTCTGGAACAAGAAATGAATATTGCATTGTAAAACAGGAAAATTATATGCTGCACGATGGTATCCATGAAGGGATTGTTTCAGAAACAGACTGGGAGCTGGCTCATCAAAAACGGGAAAAAACAGGTGTGAAATATGAAAAGACACATAGCCTCGATCATGAGCATATTTTATCCGGAATATTGAGATGTCCGTTATGTGGAAGCGGTATGTATGGAAACGTGAACCGAAAGAAAAAGAAAGACGGAACCTTATATAAGGATTATTTCTATTATGCCTGCAAACATCGTCGCCTGGTAGATGGTCATAAATGTGGATATCGTAAACAATGGAGCGAGGAGAAGATTAACAATGCAGTGGAAGAAGTTATTCGGAAGCTGGTGAAGAATCCGAAATTTGAAGAAGCAATTCTGAATAAAATCGGTTCAAGAATAGATACAGAAGAAATAGAAAAAGAGATTGAAGGACTGGAAAAACAGCACAGGCAGCTGACTGGAGCAAAAGGAAGACTTGGACAGCAGATGGATAGCCTGGATATCATGGATAAATTTTATGAGAAGAAATATCAGGATATGGAGACAAGGTTATACCGTTTGTATGATGAAATTGAAGGCGTGGAGAATAGTATAGAAGAAGTTAAGAATCGCCTGCTGAATATCCGGCAACAGAAAATATCAGAAGAAAACGTCTATCAATTTCTTTTATATTTTGATAAACTATATGATAAGTTCACCGACCTGGAGAAGAAAGAATTTCTTAACAGCTTTATGGAACAGGTGGACATTTACGAGCAGGAGCAGCCAGATGGCAGATTCCTGAAGCACATAAAGTTCCGTTTTCCGGTGTATTTCGGAGACAGGGAGACACAGGAACTTTGTTGGGACAACGAAAGTACCGTTGAAACTGTATGCTGCTTACAAAAAATATGAGAAAAGCCGAAAGGGCACTTGCTTCCAGAATTTCTGGAAAAGGAGTGCCCTTTTCTGATTTTTTTTGACTTTATATATCTGATAAGAGCTTTCACCAGAAATATTCCCAGCATCATAAATGTTGTTAATGGTCAATTTCGAAGCCAATCCGGCAGGCTATGTAAAATAAGCTCAGATCAAAACAATGACGGAAGGAGCTTATGCAACAGAATATGGAATTTGAGCGGTGTATTGATTTTCTGGTGCGGATGATCGATAAGTACGGCTATGAAGTCCTCCGGGATACGTCAAGGGATATTTCAAGGGATACTTCAAGGCATATTTCAAGGTATGCCTTTTGGGACCTTTTGCCGTTCTTACATTGACGGAAAAAAGACGCAGAGGTATAATAAAAAGAAGTTTACAGTCTTTTTACTATTAAAGTGGAGAGAGCGCATGAAATATAAAAGGATGAGGAAAAATGACAACCAAATACGAATTTAGAGACATTCTTCCAGAGGAGTTAGATCAGGTGATTCAGATCGAGCAGATCTGTTTTCCGCCAAATGAGGCCTGCTCTGCCAAGAGTATGAGAGAACGAGTGGCAAATGCACCAGAGACATTTATGGTTGCAGTGGATAAAGAAACAGGTAAAGTTGCCGGCTTTCTCAATGGGGTGGCAACAGACGAAGCAGTATTTCGTGATGAATTTTTTACGGATAGTACTCTTCACAATTCGGAAGGAAGGAACATTATGCTCCTTGGTCTTGATGTTCTTCCGGAGTATCGCCACCAGGGGCTTGCCCGTGAAATCATGACACAATATGTGGAAAGAGAACAAAAAAGAGGCCGCGAATGCCTGTATCTGACCTGTCTGGATAACAAAGTAGAGATGTACAAAAAAATGGACTACACCGACAACGGAATTTCCGGTTCCGCTTGGGGCGGGGAAGAATGGCATGATATGAGCAGGAAAATCAGATGATCCGGCTTTAGGATATTGCGGATATGGCGGGAGTGAGCAGGACTACCGTATCAAATGTAATAAATGGTAATACGAAAAGAGTTTCCCAGGCCCATGGAATGTAATCCTTGCAGGATTCCTTTGTAGGAGAACTTGTAGGAACCATTCAGATGGAAACTGAAATGAAAGGATACTATGTCATGTTGATCGGAGGGGAGAATATCCAGAATGTGGGAGTGGATGATTATTCAGGCGGCTACCAGATTGGAAGTGCTTCTTATCTGCTTGTTCTGCTTCCAGTACTGATCGTGTATATTTTCTGCCAGAAATGGATCATGAATGGTGTAGTAGCCGGTGCGGTTAAATAAAGAAAACAAATATAGAATATCAGGAGGACAGCCAGGAAATGAAGAAGAACTGGTGGAAAGAAAGTATTGTATACCAAATCTATCCAAAAAGCTTCAATGACAGCAATGGGGATGGAATTGGTGATATCAGAGGAATTATAGAGAAACTTGATTATCTGAAGGAGCTTGGGGTAAATGTTCTGTGGATCTCACCTATGCTGGAGTCCCCACAGGATGACAACGGCTATGATATTTCAGATTATCGCAGAATTTACAAAGATTACGGAACCATGCAGGATTACGAGGAGTTGCTTTTTCAGGCGCATGAGCGTGGAATCAAGGTGCTGATGGACCTGGTTGTAAATCATACTTCAGACGAACATCAGTGGTTCCTGGAGAGCAAAAAGTCTAAGGATAATCCGTACCGTGACTATTACATCTGGAAAAATCCGGTGGACGGAAAAGAGCCAAATAACTGGGGCGGTGCATTCGGCGGTTCTGCATGGGAATACGACAATGAGACACAGATGTATTACCTGCACCTGTTTTCCAAAAAACAGCCGGATCTGAACTGGGAAAATGAGAAAGTGCGCCAGGAAGTTTACGATATGATGAAATTCTGGTGTGACAAGGGAATCGACGGCTTCCGTATGGATGTGATCAGTATGATTTCAAAGGATCAGGCTTTCCCGGATGGAGAAGTGAAAAGCGGCCTGTATGGAGATTTCGGTCCATACAGCGTTCACGGTCCGCGGGTCCATGAATTTTTACAGGAAATGAACCGTGAGGTATTGTCCAAATATGATATCATGACAGTTGGGGAAACTTCTGGTGTTACCATTGAAGAGGCACAGAAATATGCCGGGGAAGACAGTGGCGAGCTGAATATGGTGTTCCAGTTTGAACATGTAGAAGATGCTTCCCCGCATGCGAAGTTTGGCAAATGGACCACTGACAGATATGACTTTAAGGCTTTCAAAAAGACGATGATCAAATGGCAGGAGAAACTTCAGGGAAAAGCATGGAACAGTCTTTTCCTGGGAAATCATGATCAGCCAAGAAGCGTTTCCAGATTTGGAAATGACAATCCGGCATACAGAGAGACTTCTGCGAAAATGCTGGCAACCTGTCTTCATATGATGCAGGGAACTCCTTATGTATACCAGGGAGAAGAGCTTGGCATGACAAACGCATATTTCCATAAGCTGGAAGATTATAAGGATATTGAGAGCATTCAGTATTATACAGAGCTGACAGATGCAGGGCTGATGGAGCCGGATTACATGATGAAATGTCTGATGCTCAGAAGCCGTGATAATGCAAGAACACCTATGCAGTGGGACGGTTCAGAAAAAGCAGGTTTTACAGATGGGGAGCCGTGGATTAAAATAAATCCAAACTGTAAAGAAATCAATGCAGCCAGCCAGCTGGATGATCCGGATTCCATTTTCCATTATTATCAGAAGCTGATCGCGCTTCGCAAGGAGAAAGAGATTATTGTGTACGGCGAGTTTGAACCGCTTTGCCGTGAGGATGACCAGATTTTCGCATATATGAGAAAGCTGGATGAGGAAAGACTTCTTACAGTCTGCAATTTCAGTGAGCAGTCTGCAGAATTTGAAGTTCCTGCAGAATTTGAAGGTTCCCGGTGCCTGATTACAAACCTTGACCGAAAAGTATTTGCGGGCAAGGTCGTGCTGAAACCTTATGAGGCATTTGTGTTATATAAATAAACAGGTTACTGGACGCGAAGCAGACAGCAGCAAAAACAGACTGAAAGGGGCAAAATTTCTTGCCCCTTTTTATGAAAGACGAGGAAGAATGTTATGATCAGAAAGTTCAGATACGGTGCTCCTTTTAATACGGAGGCGCTGACAGAGGAGATTGAGACAGCGGATGGTGCTTTTCCGTATGGGAAGATCAGCCTGGAGAGTGGCTTTGATTTTACTTATGTGATGGATGAGGAGGATATTGTCTACGGGCTTGGAGAGGCCAACCGTGGAATCAACAAAAGAGGTTACTGCTACATCAGCAATTGTACCGATGATCCAAACCACACGGAGGACAAGCGCTCCCTGTATGGTGCCCACAACCTTATTATCGTAAGTGGAAAGACAACCTTCGGTCTATTTTTCGATTATCCGTCTGAACTGACCTTTGACATTGGGTACACCAGAATGGATACCCTGAAGGTGACATGTGCAGATGCAGATCTGGATGTGTATGTGATCGGGGGTGAGTCTGCTTATGACATTGTAAAGCAGTTCCGTCATGTGATCGGACGCAGCTATATTCCGCCGAAGTTTGCATTTGGCTTTGGGCAGAGCAGATGGGGATATAGCACCAAGGAGGATTTTCGCAAGGTGGTAGCCGGCTATCGTGAGAATCACATTCCTTTGGATATGATCTACATGGACATTGATTATATGGATTCCTATAAGGACTTTACTTTGAATCCGGAGAATTTCCCTGATTTCCCGGATTTTGTAAAAGAGATGAAAGACCAGGAGCTTCGTCTGATCCCCATTATTGATGCCGGTGTAAAAGTGGAAAGCGGCTACGATGTTTACGAGGAAGGTGTGGAAAAACGATACTTTTGCCAGCGGGAGGACGGAAGCAATTTCGTGGCAGCCGTATGGCCGGGAGACACTCATTTTCCGGATTTCCTGAACAAAGATGCCAGAAAGTGGTTCGGAGACAAATACAGCTTCTTGATCGATCTGGGAATTGAAGGCTTCTGGAATGATATGAATGAGCCTGCCATTTTCTATTCTTCAGAGGGAGTGGAAGAGGCAAAGAAGCTTGCTGGTGAATTTTCTCAGGACAAAGAAGGCAGGATTCCTGTTTGGAAAATGCAAGGTAAGCTAAATGATATTGCAAACAATCCAGAGGATTACCGCAGATTTTATCACAATATAGATGGCAAAAAGATTCGTCACGACAAGGTACATAACCTGTTTGGCTACAATATGACAAGAGCGGCAGGTGAGGCATTTGACCGCATTGACCCGGAGAAGCGTTTTCTGATGTTTTCCCGTTCTTCCTATATTGGAATGCATCGTTATGGCGGAATCTGGATGGGAGACAACAAATCCTGGTGGTCACACATTCTTCTGAACCTGAAAATGCTTCCATCTCTGAATATGTGCGGATTCCTTTACACAGGAGCGGACCTTGGCGGATTTGGCGCGGATGCCACAAGAGACCTGGTGCTTCGCCATATGGCACTTGGAGTGTTTACTCCTCTTATGCGCAACCATTCCGCAATTGGAACCAGGGAACAGGAATGCTATCAGTTTGAGAATATTGAAGATTTCCGAAATGTGGTAAATGTAAGATACCGCCTTGTGCCCTATCTGTACAGTGAATACATGAAGGCTGCTTTAAATGATGACATGTATTTCAAGCCCCTTGGGTTCGTCTACCCGGAGGATAAGATGGCTGTCCGCGTGGAAGACCAGCTGATCCTTGGAAATGAGATCATGATTGCACCGGTCTATGAGCAGAATGCAAGAGGACGTTACGTTTACCTGCCGGAAGAAATGAAGTTTGTGAAATTTCTGGCAGACGGAAGCATCTCTGAGGAGGTTCTGGAAAAGGGTGTTCATTATGTGGAAGTTGCGCTGAATGAAGTGCCCCTGTTTATTCGAAGCGGTAAGTGTATTCCGGTTGCAGAGGCTGCGGAGTGCGTGAAGGATATTGATACTTCCATGCTTACCATGTTAGGATATGAAGACAGCAGTTATACTTTGTACGAGGATGATGGCGTGCATAAGGAGTATGATAAGGCTGAGAATTATAGAGAATTGAAAAAATAAAGGAAAAATTTACTTTGAGTGTGTTAAGGTGACAGGGTTACTGTTCACAACCTGACCCAAAACCGGAGCTGGACATCAATTTCCAGCTCCGGTTTTTTCAGATACCATATCGATAACCCACACCGACAGAATCAATCCCAGCATGATCGCACCAGCCTTTTCCCAGTCATATTGATTCATGGAAAAAATAAGGGGCGCTCCGATTCCGCCGGCGCCTACTAGACCGAGAACGGAAGCTTCACGGAGGTTCACATCAAACCGATAGAGGATGATAGAAGTGAAAACTGGCTTCAGCTGCGGCAGAACACTGTGACAGATGGCGGGAAGAGGACGGCCTCCCATGGCCAGCAGCGCATGATAGGGACGAAGGTCCAGGGCATCTAGTGCTTCTGTAAACCTTTTGGTGAGAAGTCCGATACTGCACACGGCTAATGTCAGCACTCCTGTGAAAGCTCCCGGCCCGGATACCCGGATGAAGACCAGTCCATACACCAGAAAGGGCACTGAGCGGATGGCCATGATCACCAGGTTAAAAAGAACGGATACAGGAGCTGGCACAAATCGTTTCGTATTCAGAAAAGCCAGCGGTGCAGATACAATGGCTCCGATCACAGTTCCAATAAAAGCAATGCACACGGTTTCCAACAAAAGATATCCAAGTCCGTCTTTTTTCGCAGAAAAAAAGAAGCTCCAGTCCGGATGGAGAAAACCTGCGAACATATTTCGTAAAGTCTGTGGACTGGTCCGGGAAAAATCCGGTGGGGAAAGAGTAAACGTGCAGATTAGAAACAGGGCGGCAAGAAACAGAAGCAGTAGCCTAGCCTGCTCTTTTTTTATCATGCTCTCTTTTCGAATCAAAGCTGTCAGATACCTGCTGAAATATTCAATCACACACACTGTGAGAAACAGCATCAGCAGAATGGCTCCAACCTTGTCATACTCCAGCCAGGAAATCTTTTCATTGAGAAGCAGCCCGATCCCACCAGCTCCCACATATCCCAGAATAGAGCTGTGCCGTACATTGGTCTCCAACAGGTAAAGGGCATTGGTGAGAAATCCAGAAATGATCTCTG
Organism: Ruminococcus sp. 1001136sp1_2201st1_G3_2201SCRN_220225; assembly: GCF_040924365.1. Taxonomy (NCBI): domain Bacteria; kingdom Bacillati; phylum Bacillota; class Clostridia; order Eubacteriales; family Oscillospiraceae; genus Ruminococcus; species Ruminococcus sp. 1001136sp1_2201st1_G3_2201SCRN_220225. Next base: position 23,368 of record NZ_JBCOME010000062.1, read on the forward strand.
GTAAAATTCCATGGATATAAGCTGTATATTTCGAAGTACCCATCGCCCGAAGTGCCTGATACGCTTTTTTTCCGGCGGCACTGGCATCTTCATAGGTAAGCTTTGTCATAATGGCAAAGGTATATAAGGTGATGGCAAAAGTACCTGCAAATGTTCCAAGTCCG
>NZ_JBCOME010000063.1:0-22401 GCF_040924365.1 Ruminococcus sp. 1001136sp1_2201st1_G3_2201SCRN_220225
CATGTCTCTATTGTATCATGCTTATGTGTATTTGGAATTTCTCATTTTGGCTTGTACTATTTATATTCTAGCACCAAGGAATACAAGGAGTAAAGGGTGATATGGGTGCCACTGGCCCAATCGGACCACAAGGACCCCAGGGTAACCAGGGGCCGACCGGACCTCAGGGACCAACTGGTGCCACGGGACCGACCGGTGCCACTGGTGCTACGGGGCCTCAAGGTCCTAAAGGCGATGGACTTGACGTCAAAGACACTAGAAGCACAAATCAAACGCCGCTTTGGTATATACAAAATTTCCCGATGACCACAGTAAATGAGTTGAAATTAGCAAATACGATTGGTCTAACTGGTGAAAACTTCTGTCTTTTAATAACATGCGTGCCATGGCGAGATGCTTCCGGCGGATATCCTAAGCAGACTGCAAAGATTGATGGTCGTGAATTATGGCGAATCGGTATTAGTGATACGCAATGGAGTACATGGAATGACGCATACACCCTTGCAAATTCTGTTGATATGGGTATAGCCGCTTGGTGTTATAACAACGATCGTACTTATATTAATGGCGGACGATTGTACGCTGGTTCGGTTACCGCTGTTCAAATGGCTGCTAATTCTATAACAACTGAAAAAATTGCGGCTGGTTCGGTTACCGCTGATAAAATTGACGTTGTCAGTTTGTTTGCAAAAGACATCGAGGCATCCGGTTCTATATCTGGTGTTAAAATAGTTGCTAGAGAGATTACTGCAAATCAGTCATACTCTATATTTAACGGCACAAACAGTCAGAAAATCTTATATTTTGATGGATCGTCTATCAAATTAGGAAAAATGGGAACTGGAACATCTATACAAGGTGGCGCCGGATTCGAGTTTTTTGATAAGACGGTCACGATGTATGGTGATCTGAGTTTATACAGTGGCGATATTACCACTCCTGGCAATGTGCAGGGAAAAACAATAACTGCGACTGCAGACATGAATACTAATACCATATATGCATCTAATTGGTTTAGATCGCGCGGTACTACAGGATGGTATAGTGAGGATTATGGTGGTGGCTGGTATATGACGGATTCCGATTGGATTCGGGCATATAACGGAAAAGGTATAACCACCAATGGCAATATGTCCATTGGTGGTTATATTCAGAGTAACAACATAATAAATACAACATATGAGTATCAGTCCAATAGAGGTTCGGTAGACTGGCGCTTTGGTGCGGCAACAGGTACAGGTGATGAAAATTTCTTTAGCTTTTATAAAGCTAACAATGGAATGATTCCACTGGCAATTGATGGAAATTTCGGAAACATTTACGTTGGGTTCAATGTGGGAGGTTCAGGTTCGAAGACTGCTGTAGGAGTTTATCTTGGCGCTGAAGTGGCTGGAAGTAGAGCTTTTATCTATCACGGAGATTCATACGCTGGGTCAATTTGGATTCAAACCAGACTTGATGGTTCATGGAAATGGTTTAGTCTCGGAAGAGCATGTAGTGCAGCTCTTTCTGATATTCGACTAAAAGACGATATAAGAGACACCGAAGTACAAGACGCAACAAAAGTTATTGAAGCAATGCAAATTCGTTCTTTTGAAAGAAAAGATTCTCATAAAAAATACAAGATTGGCTTTATAGCAGACGAACTCGAACAGCTTGACCCTAACCTTGTCGATGGAGGCGGAGAAGTTGACGGACATCCATATTATAAATCTGTCAATAATTTGCAGTTGCTTGCGTATGTTGTAAAAGCAATGCAAGAGCTGAGTTCTAAAGTGGATCGGCTCGAAAGAGAAAACGAAGAACTTAGAAGAAAACTTTATTCATAGGAGGATAATATCATGGCATTAACAACATCTAAATCTATCAACTTATCAGGACAGTCCGTTATCAACGGAGTAACAGTGGAGACCTACACCGCATCTTGCAGTGAGGCTAACCCAAAAACTATGTATATTCAGCAGTCTACCACTAACCAGGAGTTACGGAAAGAGAACCGTACGCAGTGCCGTAAAGACCGTGACGAGTTCGAGGAGCTTGCATATGCTATGCAGGACGAGATGATAGCAAACAAAGGACAGGTTGACAGTACAGAAGAGTGATTGGAGAAGAAAATAAATATGAGAATTAGAGCGAGACCATACTAGGTCTTATTTTTTTACAAAATTGCGCCGGCGCAATGCTGGAGAAAGGACATATATGGAAGTAATTATTTCTTCTACAATATCGGCAGCAGTAACGCTGATAGTGTGTCTGATCAGCAATCATAGCCAGAATGAAAAGACGAGGGCGCTCATGGAATACAAGCTGGAAGAGCTTACAAAAAGAGTGGATAAGCACAACAACACCATAGAGCGAACTTATAATCTGGAACAGAGGATGGCTGTATCAGAAGAACAGATTCGGGTAGCAAATCATAGAATTGCAGATTTGGAACATGATCATAAGGAGGATTAACTGTATGAACATTAATGTAAATGAAATTATGAACTATGTAACCTATGCTCTGATCGCATTTGGCTTGATGGCCTTTGTGGTGTCTCTTATTGTGCAGGCAATAAAAGACCTACCGTGGTTCAAAAAATTACCAACCAGTGCAGTTGCTCTTATCACATCCTTTATTGTATGCACTGCTACAATGGTTGCTTTTTGCGAATATTTTAAAATTGTGATTGAATGGTACTATGTGTTTGCTGCAATTATTGCATCATTCGTGATTTATATGGTAGCAACTGGAGGCTGGGAAAGAGTAAAGACAATCTGGGATAAGACAAAGTACAAAAAAATGAGGGCGAGTGATCGCTCTCATTTTTGAAAGGAGAACTTTGACATGAAATATTTTATCTGTGTAGGTCACGCGAACTATGGCGGTGGCGTCATCTCATCTGCAGATGGTACTAGCAAGGGTGGTGTGAATGAATATAAATACAACAAAGAACTGGCGCCCTATGTGTGCAAATGGCTTAAGGTAGCAGGACATGAGGCAACCTTGTGTATTGCTCCGGAAGGTCAGCTGCATTCCCTGAATGATGAAATCAAGTATTTCATTGAAGAAGAGAATAAACAGAACTATGATCTGTCAGTCCAGCTTCATCTGAATGCCTTTAATGGAGAGGCATATGGCTGCGAAGCATACTGTTACAATGCAAATGGTCTTCCGGAAGCCCAGCGGATCAGTGCGAAGCTCGGCACTGTCTGGCATGACAGAGGAGCTGAAGAACGTCCCGGACTGTACTGGACCAGAAAGACCAAGGCAAAAGCTGTCCTGGTAGAATCTTTCTTCTGTGATAACAAGGACGATTATGCCAAAGCGAAAAAACTTGGTATGGATGCTCACGGAAAGCTGATCGCAGAGGGCATTCTGGGAAAAACGATCACAATTGCGCCGGCGCAACCGAAAGCAAAGTATTACATCCAGGCTGGAGCCTACGGAACAAAAGAAAATGCAGATGTGATGGTGAAAGTACTTAAGAAAAAGGGGTTTTCAGCAAGTATCCGCAAAGTAGCCGGCTCCGTCCCATACCGTGTCCAGGTCGGCACATACAGAACAAAGAAGGCTGCCAATAAGGTGGTAAAGAAACTGAAGGCAGTAGACTTCCAGGTATTGGTGAAGAGCCTGTAATGTCGAAATTCGTCGTACTATCTCGCACGATAGTGCGTGACAGATGGGAAAGAATCTGGTACATTAAATATATCCCTCAAATAAGAAAAAGTCCTTACAATCATGCAGCTGCCCGCAGAAGAGTGAGGGCTTTTCTTCTTATATAAAATAACATGGTTGAAGCTGTATAGAATAATACAAAAATGAATACGTAACATACTGGTAGCTAACAAAAATCGCGAAAACCCATTAAAATAAGGCACTACAGTTTCTGTAGAGGAAGCTGCTAAGGCTGGTAAGTTCTAATAATTGAATAAACTATAATTGCTATATAGCAATAAAATTGGGCACTCTGTACAAAATACAGGGTGCTCATTTTTTATCCACAAAGTTAACATGCAGGCTCTGCCTGCGTCATGCCCACACAAACAATTTCGCGTGGGCAAAATGAGAGTGGAATTCTGAATGCATATATATAATGATACCAGTGTCAAAAGGTCAAAAAAGCTGTTCGTGCTTGCACGATAAGGCTTTTGAGCTTGGGACACGCCAAATATGAGAAAGTAGCGATTTACGCAGTAAATCAGCGGATTTCGAATATTTGGAGGATTGCGGGAGCAGCGTAGCTGCGTAGCAATCCGGGTATCAAATGAGTGTCAAAAGACCTTTTGACACTCATATCATATAATGTGGATGCTAAAATCTGACTTCTATTCACAGAAATTTTCACAAACCCATCAAATCTCCCTCACAATTTCATCACAGATTTCAGGTATATTAATAATCAAACAAAGGCGATAACCTTTTTAATCGTATAGATCATATTTTCTTTTTCATACTTGCCAGGACTTTTTGATAAGTCCTGGCCCTCCTTTTTTTCTGGAACAAAATCAGCCCGACAGATTCCATTGACGAAAACATAATTCTATGGTAAAACTTTACTATGCCAATACATTACAGGAGGTTGACCCGAAATGGCAAAAGAAGCAAAGACAAATGCAATGCGAATGCTGGACAGACAGAAGGTAAAGTATGAAACACTTGCCTATGAATGTGACGAATTTATTGACGGAATCCATTGTGCAGACATTACAGGTGCACCATATGAACAGTCCTTTAAGACACTTGTTATGGAAGGGAAAAGCGGCGGATATTATGTATTTGTAGTCCCGATTGAGAAAGAAGTGGATCGTAAGGCAGCTGCCAAAGCAGTAGGAGAGAAGGCAGTTGATATGATCCATGTGAAAGATATTACGAAGATCACAGGTTATGTTCGCGGTGGCTGTAGCCCTATTGGAATGAAGAAACCTTTTCCCACTGTTTTTGACGCTTCAGCAGGAAATTTTCAAGAAATTTATGTAAGCGGGGGGAGAATCGGCCTGACCTTGAAAGTGCCGGTAGCGGATCTTCTGAAAGTGACAGGCGGCAAACTGGCTGCAATCACAGCAGAAGAGTAAGAAACATATATTTTACAGAAAACAAAGCGAAATATGCTAAAATACTTATAAAGAAAACACTGCATGCTGCTATATGTCAAATGCCTTTTTCAAACACACTCTGGCACAGTCGGCAGTGCGAATCAGAAACAAATGATAAAGTGTTCCTGATAAGGGTTCGGTAAGCAAAAGCCACCAGCAAATGTATTATATTAAGCTCGCCAGACGAGCAGCAAGGAGGATTTATGAGAGAAGGAAAGAAGTTTAAGAAACTATTGATCGGGGTCGCAGCGGCTGCTATGACCATGCTTTGTACCTTGCCGGTATCAGCGGCAACTAAATCGTTTAAACCGATCACAGTAAAAGCAGGCAGATGTATTCATTTATTGAATACCAATATTCAGTCAAATGCGATTACGAATTACAGTTACCGCATTCAGCCGCAGAGTTCCGGCACCAGATATGATATTGTATATGCATATGGCGGAGAAGCAGAAGCTTTGAAGGGCGCCAGAACAGATTCCGGCCAGATCATTAACAACACATACATTAAGAGCAGCACCTCTTCCAATCAGGGAATGATCGCCTGCCTTAAGGTTACATCAGGTTCTGTGAAGCTTAGCGTGAAAATTACCTCACCGAATGCCAAGAGCAAGATTACAGCAGCATACCAGAGTTCCAGTCACAGTCCATTGAAGAACACAAGGACCATCAAGAAAGGTCAGTGGATCAAGATGACAAGAACCGGAAGCAATCTTTCTACTTTACCATTAATTGTTGCGGCTAAAAAGGGTGCTAACATTAATCGCAGATTAAACACAACCTCTTATGAAAATTACAGCTTCAAGTCCAAGTATGTGGCATTCAGACGCTACACCAATAAGAAGGGCGGCAAACTCTATAAGAGAAAATATCTGACTACCAATGGAAGCACCAAGTATCATTTTATGCTGATTCCACAGAGCTCTGCCGGAAGATCTTATACAGGTGTTCTGACCACGAAGAAAGGCAATGTAACTTATTACTATCCGTCTGATTATATCAAGGTAAGCGGATATGCAGGAAACAGTAAATAAACCCTGAACCCATTTTCAAACATGCTCTAGAAAAGCAAACAGCAATATCTGCGAAAAGCTCCTCCTGTCAGTTGATTTGACAGGAGGAGCTTTTTAAGAATGTGTTTGGAAAATTTGCGTCGTATATCTTGCGGAAAGACTTTTCAAACGCGTTTTAATTATCCTGAGCGTCTTCTTCAGTAATCTCAAAGACATGGCGCTTTTTAGCCATCTCATCACTTGCAAGATATTCGTCATAAGTAGTGATCTTGTCAATCATAGTACCATTTGGAAGGATTTCCATAATACGGTTTGCAGTTGTCTGAACAAACTGATGATCATGAGAGGTGAAAAGAATTACCCCCGGAAACTTGATCAGACCATTGTTCAATGCAGTGATGGACTCCATGTCCAGATGGTTGGTAGGCTCATCCAGAATCAGGATGTTGGCACCGGAAATCATCATTTTGGAAAGAAGGCAGCGAACCTTCTCGCCACCGGAAAGTACGCGGACACGTTTCACACCATCCTCACCAGGGAAGAGCATACGTCCAAGGAAACCACGCACATAAGTGGCGTCCTTGATCTCAGAATACTGTGTCAGCCAGTCTGTGATCGTAAGATCGTTATCGAATTCCTGAGTATTGTCTTTGGGAAAATAAGCCTGGGTGGTAGTGATTCCCCATTTGTAATTACCTTCATCCGGTTCCATTTCTCCAGTGATGATCTTGAAGAAAGTAGTGATCGCCTGCTCATTGGCACCAACGAAAGCAACCTTGTCCTCACGTCCAAGAGTGAAGGAAATGTTATCCAGAACCTTCACGCCGTCAATGGTTTTGGAAAGATTTTCGACCATGAGAACTTCATTTCCAATTTCACGGTTTGGGCGGAAGTCGATGTAGGGATATTTACGGCTGGAAGGACGCATGTCATCCAGCTGGATCTTCTCAAGGGCTCTCTTACGGGAGGTTGCCTGCTTGGACTTGGAAGCGTTAGCGCTGAATCGGGAAATAAATTCCTGGAGCTCTTTGATCTTCTCTTCTTTTTTCTTGTTTGCTTCTTTCATCTGCTTGATCAGAAGCTGGCTGGATTCATACCAGAAATCATAGTTACCTGCGTACAGCTGAATTTTACCATAATCAATATCAGCAGTCTGTGTACAAACCTTGTTCAGGAAGTAACGGTCATGGGATACCACGATAACAGTATTATCAAAATTGATCAGGAATTCTTCAAGCCACTCAATCGCGGGAAGATCCAGATGGTTGGTAGGCTCATCCAGCAGCAGAATGTCAGGATTTCCGAAAAGTGCCTGTGCAAGAAGAACCTTGACCTTCATGCTACCGGTCAGGTCAGCCATCTGTGCATAGTGGAATTCAGTGTCAATTCCAAGACCGTTCAGAAGAGTAGCAGCATCGGATTCTGCTTCCCATCCGTTCATCTCTGCGAATTCACCTTCAAGCTCGCTGGCACGGATTCCGTCTTCGTCGGTAAAATCCTCCTTGGCGTAAATGGCTTCCTTCTCTTTCATGATCTCATAGAGACGAAGGTTACCCATAATTACAGTGTCGAGAACTGTATAGGCATCATATTTGAAGTGATCCTGCTGTAAAAAAGAGAGACGCTGTCCTGGTGTGATCACAATGTCGCCCTTGGTAGGCTCCAGCTGACCGGAAAGAATCTTCAGAAATGTAGATTTTCCTGCACCGTTGGCGCCAATAAGTCCGTAGCAGTTTCCTTCTGTAAATTTGATATTAACATCTTCGAAAAGAGCTTTCTTTCCAACTCGCAAAGTAATATTGTTTGCTGAAATCATATTTTCCTCCTATATTAAAACGTTATCCTTATAAATACACATATAATGATAAGTATAGCCGATTTTCATTTTATCGTAAACTGGCAAATTTGCAACAATTATTTCTTGTTTAAAGGCTGTTTTACAGCAGAAACATGGAGAAAACTCACAAAATCCAAAAACCTTAGACTTTACAAAAAAAAAAGCCGCTGTTATAATGGCTGAATATAATGCCAGAATGAATAAAAGCACCGGAAGTTTTTTCTAAAAGGTGGTGTACGGTGCTGCTTCCCTGGCATTCAACTGGAGGAAAAATTATGCCGAAGAAACAGATATATCTTACCGGTTTTATGGGAACCGGTAAAAGTATGATCCTGAATTGCCTGCATGAGGTATGCGGTTTTGACAAAATTGAGATGGATGAGCAGATTGTTCAGGAACAGGGAATGAGCATTCCAGAAATTTTTGAAAAAAAAGGGGAAGAATATTTTCGGAATCTGGAGACCGAACTTGTAAAAAAAATTTCTGCCATGGATAATATCGTAGTATCGTGTGGCGGAGGAACTGTAATGCGTCAGTGCAATGTAGATGAGATGAAGAAGAATGGAACGATTGTTCTTTTGACAGCAGAACCAGAGACTGTTTACGAAAGAGTGAAAGGCAGCCACAACAGACCTCTTCTGGAAAAAAATATGAATCCGGAATACATAAAAGAATTGATGGAGGCAAGGCGTCCCAAGTATGAAGCTGCTGCAGACTTTGTTATAAAAACAGACAATCGGACAGCGGAAGAAATCTGCCTGGAAATAAATAAACGTCTAAAAACAGTCGATAACTAAAAATAGTGTGAAATTAATGTTAAAAAAATTAAAAAACTATTGAAATAGAAGTTGAAAATTGCTATAATTTGAACATACTGGGAGGGGAAGAGAAGAAAAGGGACATAATATAAGAATCAGTATGATTTGTGTCCAGTAAGGAGAAGGTACAGACATGTTTATTACAAGAGAGTGCGATTACGCAGCAAGAGTTCTTCGGGCACTGTCAGGGGAAACTCGCCTTAGCGTTAATGAAATCTGCGAGAAGGAATCCATTACCGCTCCCTTTGCCTATAAGATACTAAAGAAACTTCAGAAAGCCGGTATTGTGAAAGGATATCGCGGAGTCCATGGTGGATATGCCATGAATAAATCACTTGGTGAACTGACTCTGTTTGACGTATATAAGGCTATTGACCCGGATTTGTTCATTATAGAATGTATGGCTTCAGGTTATGAGTGTCCAACAGATGGAAAAGGAGATCATCTTCCTTGCTACATGCACAGAGAACTCTGTGAGATTCAGCAGGGGGTGTGGGAAATGCTTAAGAGAAAATCCCTTCAGGAAGTTCTCATGCCGGAAATGTAATATGCTAAAAAGCTGGTCAGACTCCATAAAGGAGTATCTGGCTGGCTTTTTTTATGCTTACTGGTAATCTTTGTATGTGATAATATACAAAAATCAAAATAGACATCATTGGAAGATTATGCTATAATGTCATATGGACTTTTAGACACATTGTGTCTAGAAATATTATTTTCATCATACCTTTAAGGAGGAAAAACAAACTATGGCAAGAAAGATGAAAACCATGGATGGTAACCATGCAGCCGCTCATGCATCATACGCTTTTTCTGATGTAGCTGCAATTTACCCGATCACCCCTTCATCTGTTATGGCTGAGGCTACAGACGAGTGGGCAACCCAGGGAAGAAAGAACATCTTTGGACAGGAAGTACAGGTAACAGAGATGCAGTCTGAGGCTGGTGCTGCTGGTGCAGTACACGGATCTCTTGCAGCTGGTGCCCTTACTACTACCTATACAGCATCCCAGGGTCTGTTACTGATGATCCCGAACCTTTACAAGATTGCTGGTGAGCAGCTTCCGGGTGTATTCAACGTATCCGCTCGTGCACTTGCTTCCCACGCACTTTCCATTTTCGGAGATCATTCCGATGTTATGGCCTGTCGTCAGACTGGTTGTGCAATGCTGTGTGAGTCTTCCGTACAGGAAGTTATGGACCTTACTCCGGTAGCACACCTTGCAGCAATCAAGGGAAAAGTTCCGTTCATCAACTTCTTCGACGGATTCCGTACATCTCACGAGATCCAGAAGATTGAGACATGGGACTATGAAGACCTGAAAGATATGGCAGATATGGACGCTATCCAGGCATTTCGTGATCACGCACTGAATCCGAACCATCCATGTCAGAGAGGTTCCGCTCAGAACCCGGATATCTTCTTCCAGGCAAGAGAGGCATGTAACCCATACTACGATGCTCTTCCGGCAGTCGTACAGGAGTACATGGACAAAGTTAACGCTAAGATCGGTACTGATTACAAGCTGTTCAACTACTATGGAGCAGCAGACGCAGAGCACGTTATCGTAGCTATGGGTTCTGTAAATGATACAATCGAGGAGACAATCGACTACTTAATGGCAGCTGGCAGAAAAGTTGGTGTTGTTAAAGTTCGTCTTTACAGACCATTCTGCGCACAGGCTCTTATCGATGCTATTCCTGAGACAGTTAAACAGATCACAGTTCTTGACAGAACGAAAGAGCCAGGAGCTCAGGGCGAGCCTCTGTATCTTGATGTTGTTGCTGCACTTAAGAACAGCAAATTTGACGGCGTTAAGATCTTCACCGGACGTTACGGACTTGGTTCCAAGGACACAACACCGGCTCAGATCGTAGCTGTTTATGACAATACTGAGAAAGAGAAATTTACTCTTGGTATCGTTGATGATGTTACAAACCTTTCTCTTGAGACAGGCGCTCCGCTTGTAACTACTCCAGAGGGAACAACAAACTGTAAGTTCTGGGGACTTGGTGCTGATGGTACTGTAGGTGCTAACAAAAACTCCATCAAGATCATCGGTGACAATACAGATATGTACGCTCAGGCATACTTTGATTATGACTCCAAGAAGTCAGGTGGTGTTACAATGTCCCACCTTCGTTTTGGTAAGAAACCGATCAAATCTACCTACCTGATCCACAAAGCAAACTTTGTAGCATGCCACAATCCGTCCTATGTGAACAAATATAACATGGTACAGGAACTGGTTGACGGCGGTACATTCCTTCTGAACTGTGCATGGGATATGGAAGGTCTTGAAAAACATCTTCCAGGACAGGTTAAGGCATTCATCGCTAACCACGGTATCAAATTCTACACCATCGACGGTGTTAAGATCGGTATTGAGACTGGCATGGGACCAACACGTATCAACACAATCCTTCAGTCCGCATTCTTCAAACTTACCGGAATCATTCCGGAGGAGCAGGCTATCGAGCTTATGAAGGCTGCTGCGAAAGCAACATACGGACGTAAAGGTGATGATGTTGTTCAGAAGAACTGGGCAGCTATCGATGCTGGTGCTAAGCAGGTTGTTGAGATTCAGGTTCCAGAGAGCTGGAAAGATGCTGCAGACGAGGGTCTTCATATGACTCACGCTACAGAAGGACGTCAGGAAGTTGTTGATTTCGTTAACAACATCCAGGCTAAGGTTAATGCTCAGGAAGGTAATACACTGCCTGTATCTGCATTTAAAGATTATGTTGACGGTACTACACCATCCGGTGCTGCTGCATACGAGAAACGTGGTATCGCTGTAAATATCCCTGTATGGAATCCGGAGAACTGTATCCAGTGTAACAGATGTGCTTATGTCTGCCCGCACGCAGTTATCCGTCCGGTAGCTCTTACAGCTGAAGAGGCTGCAAATGCTCCGGAGGGAATCAAGACATTACCAATGACTGGTATGAAAGATGAGTATCAGTTCACAATGACTGTATCCGCTCTTGACTGTACAGGATGTGGTTCCTGTGCGAATGTCTGCCCAGGCAAGAAAGGTGCTAAGGCACTTGCTATGGAAAACCTTGAAGCAAACATGGGAGAGCAGAAATACTTCGATTACGGTGTAACTCTTCCGGTTAAAGAAGACGTTATCGCTAAATTCAAAGAGACAACTGTTAAGGGAAGCCAGTTCAAACAGCCGCTTCTTGAGTTCTCAGGAGCTTGTGCTGGATGTGGTGAGACACCTTACGCCAAACTGATCACCCAGCTGTTTGGTGACAGAATGTACATTGCAAACGCTACAGGATGCTCCTCTATCTGGGGTAACTCCTCACCTTCTACACCATATACCGTAAATGCTAAGGGACAGGGTCCTGCATGGGGCAACTCCTTATTTGAGGATAATGCTGAGTTCGGTTATGGTATGCTTCTTGCTCAGAAAGCTATCCGTGATGGCTTGAAAGCAAAAATTGAAGATGTTGTAGCTAACGGTGACAATGCAGACGTTAAAGCTGCTGGTCAGGAATGGCTGGATACTTTCGCATGCGGTGCTACCAACGGTGCAGCAACAGAGAAACTGGTTGCAGCTCTTGAGGCTTGCGGATGCGACAAGGCAAAAGACATTCTTACACAGAAAGACTTCCTTGCTAAGAAATCCCAGTGGATCTTCGGTGGTGACGGATGGGCTTACGATATCGGATTCGGTGGTGTTGACCATGTTCTCGCAAGTGGACGTGACATCAACGTTATGGTATTCGATACAGAGGTTTACTCCAACACAGGCGGACAGTCTTCCAAGTCTACACCTACAGGTGCAATCGCACAGTTCGCAGCTGGCGGTAAAGAGACCAAGAAGAAAGATATGGCTTCTATCGCAATGAGCTATGGTTATGTATATGTTGCTCAGATCTCTATGGGAGCTGACTTCAACCAGGCTATCAAAGCAATTGCAGAGGCAGAGGCTTATCCGGGACCATCCCTTATCATTGCATACGCTCCATGTATCAACCATGGTATTAAGAAAGGTATGTCAAAAGCTCAGACAGAGGAAGAGCTTGCTGTTAAGTGTGGATACTGGCACAACTTCCGCTTCAATCCAGCTGCTGAGGGAAGCAAGTTCAGCCTTGATTCCAAAGCACCGGATATGACAGATTATCAGGAATTCCTGAATGGCGAGGTTCGTTACAACTCCTTACAGCGTCAGAATCCTGAGAAAGCTGCCAGACTGTTCGCTAAGAACCAGTCCGAGGCTAAGGCAAGATACGAGTATCTGCAGAAGTTGATCACTCTGTACGGAACAGAGGAATAAGAATTACCCGCGGCAAGTCCGCATTATAAATATATAATATAAACATGTAATATAAACATGTAATGTTTATTATGTCGTAGCGTAAAGTGAGCCTGCGATACTGCCTAAAAAGGGTGGTATCACAGGCTTTTCTTGTGTGGATTAAATTCTGGGTGGCTACGGTGACTGACGTAGGCGCAGCAGATGAAAAATCAGACAAGTCAATATGGCGGTTACTTAATATTCGATGTACCCGATCGGTTCAGTTACTGTCAGAAGTGCTAGTGCAAATAGGAAAGCATTCACGTATAATGAAAATAACAAAAAACACGATAATAACAAGAAGGGAGATGTTTTTATGAACAAAAAAATGAGACTGTGGGTGGCTGGAACAGTTGGAGTCTTAATGACAGGCCTGATGAGCGTGAATGCTTATGCACTTGAAGAAAAGGATGTTATTGGAACCTGGTATGTAAATGAGCTTTCCATGGGTGGAGACATTTTGTTTCATCCAGGAGTAATGGGAATGGAAGTGACCGTGGATATTAAAGAAGGCGGTCAGATGGAAACCATAACGTCCTACAGTGGGGAAGAACCAGAGGCAGATCAATCAGAGTGGAAAATAGAAAATGATAAATTGTTGATGACTTATAGCGATCAAACGGTAGAATGTGAGTATGCTGATGGCAAAATAACGATAACTGCAGATGGAACGACAATGATCCAGCGGAAGCCTACTGCTATGATTTTTCAATATATTATGATTGGGATGAGTATCAATCAGAGTATGATTATTCATTGGATATAAATATTGCCAGGGACTTGATTGCGCAAACAGACGAAGGTAGTTATTACCTTGGTCTTGGAATGTCCCTGTGGTATACCGGTACGGAGGAGTATATTGAGGGAAGAAACTGTCCGGTATTTGTTATAGGGACAGATCATGAGGAACATTTTACAAAAGAAAAATATTATGCGGCAGGAGATAATGTGGTTTATTATTACGATCCGTTAGGCGATGCGTGGCTTTTGCTGGGAGCTGGCTGACAGACGGATTTGGGTATATGCTGACAGAAGATTCATCAGGGCGTGCAGATTGCAGGAATGATTTTTTAAACAGGCTTTCGTATATAACAGAGATTGATTAATTGGGGAAAGAGGAAACAGACATGAATGATTTTTTAACAGAAAAGAATAAAAAAACAGGAGTGTTAGGAAAACTGAAATGGGTTCTTTGTGGCTTCTGTATACTTTTTACTCTGGGAGCTATTGGCGCAGCAGAGAAATATATTGGTGAAGGACGCTGGGGAATGGCAGCAACGGAGATTATACTGGGATTGTTATTTTTGTATCCCACCTTCCGGGAAATCCAAAAAGCATTGAAGAAGAAAAAAGCCAGAGAAATAGCCTGTTGGTTTGAATCTTATGCCCAGAGCACGCTCTCATTTGAGAAGTTTGAGACTGAGATGGGAAAAGATGCTGTAAGGAAATTGGAAAAAATGATTGCCAAAGGGTATATTCGAAATATTCAGATAGACAGAGAAGAAAATTATATATTGATTACTGCACCAAACAGACGTGTGAATGAGAAGATTTATATTACAGTTACCTGTCCCAGCTGCGGTGCAAAGAATCAGATAATAAAAGGGCGCCTGTGCAACTGTGAATATTGCGGACAGCGTCTCACTTCCTGACAGCAGATGCGAATTATTACACAAGGGGCTGCCTGTTTTCCGGCAGCCCCAATGTTAGATTGTCACTTGTTAAGTTGGTTGAACCGCTGTATACGGAACCGTACGGTGGCGTGATAGCACGGATTACGAATACGGTCGGCAGCTGTGGGAGCGTCATAGGCGCGGAACAGCTGACTTTCATATGTGATGTCTCCGGTAGGCGACATGTTCGTTTAGCGGCAAAGAAGAATATTTAAAAGCTGTGAAATTGTCTGATTTAGTACAGGATGCCTGAGGTAAGGGGCAATCTGGTTCATAGGAGCCAGCACAAAGTCACGATTCTGCATATCCGGATGGGGGATGTGAAGATCTGCAGTATCAATGATTTCCTGATCATAAAAGAGAATATCCAGATCCAGAGTACGAGGACCCCAGTGAATAATACGTTCCCGGTTTGCCTCCTGTTCCAGCTGATGAAGACGTTCCAGCAATTCTTCCGGTGAAAGAAGGGTACGCATTTTCAAAACTCCATTCAGAAATTCATCCTGATCGGTAACACCATAAGGTTCTGTTACAAGATAATCAGAAACGGCCTCTATCCGGCATCCTTTTGTTTTTTTCAAACCACGTATCCCATTGTCGATGAACAGCTTTTTATCTCCCATATTAGAGCCAAAAGCAATGTATGCAGTATGCCATTTTCTTGTGATTTCCACAGATACGGTTTTCAGTGGAAGACCAACAGGAGCCCAGGGCTTTTCAATTTTCAGTGTGATCTGTTCCAGACCGGAAAGAGAGTCGAGCAGCATCTCTGCAAGATTTTCTGCAAGTGCTTCCAGAAGCTTAAAAGTATGTTTTCTGGTGAAATCTGTAATCATGTGGCTGACTTCTCCGTAATTGATAGAAGCAGACAGATCATCCGTTAACCCGGCCTGACGTGTGTGGGTAAAGAGGGTGGCAGAAATAACAAATTTTTGTCCAAGTACATTTTCTTCCGGATAGACACCATGGTTGGCAAAAATTTCCAGTTCTTTAATTTCTATTTTATCAAATCTGGTTTTATCCATAACAGTTGTTCCTTTCTGTTGGCTATTTACAATTTTGAGGAATTTGAACGCAGTCGCTTCGCGACTGCGTTCATGAGCAAGTAGCAAAGCGGATTGCGAATGTCCTCTTTACTCTCAATTACAACCCAAAATTGCTTCTGTCATCTGGATTACGCGTCTGTTTTCCTTGACATCATGAACACGCACAAAAGAACAGCCCTTCATCACACCAATTACACTGGTAGCCAGTGTTCCCTCTACACGCTGGTCTACAGGCAGATCAAGTGCCAGTCCGATCATCGACTTGCGTGAGGTGCCAAGAAGAACCGGAAAGCCCAGATTCTTAAAAAGCTCCAGATGATTCATAGTTTCCAGATTCATCTCAAATGTTTTTCCAAATCCAACCCCTGGATCGAGAATGATTTTCTCATCTTTGATTCCTGCTTTTCTTGCAAGATTGACACATTCCTGTGTCTCAGAAAGCATATCGATGAGAAAATTGTTATATTCTGTATTGGACTTATTGTGCATGAGACAGCATGCAACATCATATTTGGCAATTACAGCTCCCATTTCAGAATCATATTTTAATCCCCAGATATCGTTGACCAGATCTGCACCGGCCTGAATCGCACTTTCTGCCACGCTGCTTTTGAAGGTATCTACAGAAATGGGAATGTCAAAACGTTTTCTGACCGCTTCGATAACGGGCAAAACTCTCTGAGCTTCTTCCTCTGCACTGACCGGCGTGTGTCCGGGACGCGTAGACTCCCCGCCAATATCGATAATATCCGCACCATCCGCGATCATGGCTTCTGTATGCCGCAAAGCTTCATCTAAATGATTCCATTTCCCGCCATCGGAAAAAGAATCAGGAGTAATATTTAAAATTCCCATTATATAAGTGTGATTTTGTGTATCAAAAAAACGATTTCCAATTTTCATAAATAGAAACCATCCTTTCTGTTAGATTTTTTAGAAGGCTTAATATTCAATTGTCAGATTTTTTTTCTCAGAAGGCCAGTAACATTCTGAAGCTGCTGAACATGAAAAACAATTTCTGGACTTTTTATCAGCCTTATATAGCAGCATAGCCAACACATTATCAGATCCATCCGTCCTGTGCTGACTGATCGCAGATAATATTTCCTCTTTTTCCTGCTCTGTAAAATGCAGATCTGCCAGAATCTTTCCGGCTATTTCAGCTCCTGCAATGTCATGAGAAATACCCGACAGATATTGCTGCGCACGGCCAATGTCATGAAGAAGAGCAGTGGCATAAATGATTTCCCTGGACAGATTAAGCTTGTTTTCCAGAGAATAAATATACATCAGCCTGGCAACATCCAGAAAGTGTTCCGGCGTATGTCTGCAGAAAATACGATCTTTTTCAAGCTCCTGTATTTTCTCACAGTGCTTTTGATAAAGGGGATGCCGCCAGATTAAAGAAATACGGTTTGTTTCAGAAAAAGAACTGCTCATTTTCCGACCATGGAAAGGAACATTTTCTGCAGCTCCTTATCTTCTTTGAAGGCTCCGCGGGTTACAGTTGTAATTGTTTTGCTTCCTGGCTTTTTAACGCCTCGCATGGTCATGCAGGTGTGTTCTGCTTCCAGCATAACCATAATTCCCTTCGGAGAGAGGGCACGCTCCAGAGCGTCCGCAATCTGTACTGTGAGGCGTTCCTGGATCTGCGGTCTTCTGGCATAAACCTCTACCGTACGTGCCAGCTTGCTTAATCCTGTGACTTTTCCATCGGGAATATAAGCCAGGTGCGCCTTACCATAAAAAGGCATCAGATGATGCTCGCACATAGAGTAAAAAGTAATATCTTTTTCCAATACGATCTCATTATTTTCTACTGGAAACTGCTTCAGTAAATGGTGATCTGCTTCCTGATCGAGACCACCGTAAATTTCCTCGCACATACGTGCAATTCTGTCGGGAGTATCAATCAGTCCCTCCCGGGTAATATCCTCACCGATTCCTTCCAGAAGCAGGCGGATGGCCTGTTCTACTTTTTGTTTGTCAACCATTAAAAATAACCTCCTTTGTATTTGATTGCGGAGACTATCCTTTTTTGATAAAACCGGGGAAGGATTTTCGAATTCGAATATCTGCCTGCTTAATACGCAAAAAAGGATATCTCCAATTGTGATAGAATGTATGTCGAAAACATTCCCTTGAGCCTGTTAAAAAACGTTTCCACAAATCGCAATGTGCATCTTGCAGAAAGCTCCTTTCGGGCAGGCTCTGACACAATATGAGATATCCCTCTTATAGTGCTTGCAACGGGTGCGGATAATATACCGTAAGACGTGCTTTTCGTTTCAGTGACAACTCCCCATTCACCGAACACTTGACGCATAAAATCCTATTTTGCATATCATTCATTTCGAAAGTTAGTATATCACGTCTTTTGGGAATAGAAAAGTGTTTTTTCTTAAACAGGTTGCGAAAGGGTAACGTGGATATTATAATAGGAATAGACAAAATTCACTGGAAGGAGTCAGTTTTATGACAGTTAAAGAACGAATCACCGCACTTCGGGAAGTAATGGCAGAGAAGAAAATAGATGCTTATCTTGTTCCCACAGATGATTTTCATGCATCTGAATATGTAGGAGAATACTTTAAGTGCAGAAAATATATTACAGGTTTTACCGGATCTGCCGGCAGAGCAGTCATCATGCAGGATATGGCTGGATTGTGGACAGATGGAAGATATTTCATCCAGGCGGCCGCACAGCTGGAGGGAACGGGTGTAGAGCTTTTTAAAATGGGAGAACCAGATGTTCCCACTGTGCACCAGTTTCTGGAAGAAAAATTAGGCGAGGGAATGTGCCTTGGTTTTGACGGAAGAACCGTCAGCGCCGAAGAAGCAGATGAACTGACCGAACTTCTTGCAAAAAAAGGAGCCACTCTTCAGACGGATTCTGATCTGGTAGGAGAAATCTGGGAAGATCGTCCGGCACTTTCCTGTGAACCGGTTATGGAACTGGATGTAAAATGGGCAGGCGAATCCCGTGCTGACAAATGTGCAAGAATCCGTAAATCAATGGAAGAGAAAGGTGCAGATGGATTTGTACTGACTTCTCTGGATGACATTGCATGGCTGCTGAATATTCGTGGCGGCGATGTACATTGCTGTCCGGTTGTTCTCTCTTATCTGATAATGACAAAAACAGAAATCAGGCTGTTTGCAAATGAAAAAGCATTTTCGGCTTCAATTCTGGACGCATTATCTAAGGATGGCGTAACCATTCTGCCCTATGACAGCATTTATGAATATGTAAAAACATTTGAGAAAGACATGACAGTTCTTCTTTGTAAAAAGAAAGCCAACTGTCGTCTGGTAAACAGTATTCCGAAGGAAGTAACGATTCTGGATGAAGCCAACCTGACTTTTCTTCCAAAATCAATTAAAAATCCAGTAGAAGTAGAAAATGAACGTATCGCTCATATCAAAGACGGAGTTGCGCTTACCAAATTCATCTGCTGGCTAAAGAAAAATGTTGGCAAAATTACAATGACAGAGTTAAGCGCAGGAGAGAAGCTGTACAGCTTCCGTGCCCAGCAGGAGAACTTTATCGACAACAGCTTTGACCCCATTATTTCTTATGGCATTCATGCTGCAATCAACCATTATTCTGCCACACCAGAGACAGATATTGCCATTGAGCCTGGCAATTTCCTTCTGGCAGACACAGGCGGACACTATTACGAAGGTACTACAGATACCACCCGCACAATTGTTATGGGCTCTGTGAATGACGAGCAGAAGAAATATTTTACCGCTGTTTTACGTGGCATGCTGAACCTTGGAAATGCCAAATTCCGTTATGGCTGTACTGGTGTAAATCTGGATTATCTGGCGCGTGGTCCGTTATGGGAAATGGGACAGGATTTTAATCATGGAACAGGACATGGAGTTGGTTATCTTCTGAATGTTCATGAAGGACCAAACAGCTTCCGCTGGAGAATTATTCAGGGAGATAATGCAGTACTGGAAGAGGGTATGATCACATCAGATGAGCCTGGATACTATGTGGAAAACCAATATGGAATCCGCCACGAAAACCTGCTCGTATGCAAAAAAGCAGAGAAAACCTCATTTGGCCAGTTCATGTGCTTTGAACATCTGACTATGGTACCGTTTGATCTGGATGCTGTTGTTCCCGAGCTGATGACTGTGCAGGAACGGGCACTTCTTAATAATTATCATGCACAGGTATATAAAAAGATTTCTCCATATCTGGAAGAAGAGGAAAAAGAATGGCTGAAAGAAGCTACACGCGAAATCTGAAGCTAATCATTTAAAACAGTAAACAGGGGCATGTATAAAACTGATATGCATCGCCCTTGTTTTATATTTTACAGAAAAAAGCAGTGCCTGCGGGAAGGAGAATAAATGACAATAACTACTTTATGCTATATCGAAAACGATGGCAAATATTTGATGCTTCACAGAGTAAAAAAGCAAAATGACATGAACGAAGGCAAATGGATTGGTGTAGGTGGACATACAGAAAATCAGGAATCCCCTGAAGAATGTCTTCTGCGTGAAGTAAAAGAAGAAACAGGACTCACACTTACTTCCTACAAATTTCGTGGCCTGGTAACCTTTATAAACAGCGAATGTGAATCTGAGCTTATGTGTGTATTTACAGCCGATGGATATACCGGGGAACTGATTGAATGCAATGAAGGCGAACTATGCTGGGTTGATAAGAAAATAGTGCCAGAGCTTCCTACATGGGAAGGTGATAAAGTTTTTCTGAACCTGCTTCTTTCAGAGGAAAAACGTTTTTTCTCTGTTAAACTACAATATGAGGGAGAAATGCTTGTAAATACGGAAATTCGCTTATACTAAATGAAAATTAATATAACAGAAAGAAGAAACAAATATGTTAAAATAAAACAGAAACTTGCAGAAAACCTTTGCTAAAAGGACTTTATCGACCGTACAAGGAGGTTATACATGAATAAAATAAAACTTTTTGCCGGAGCACTGACGTTCATGACAACCATGGCTCCTCCAATCCATGCATATGCTGCCACAGCCAGTCACGCAGAATTAAATGCAGCTGAAAAGAACATTGATCTTGATAAATCAGTTAATCTGCAGAATTCTATTAACCTTACAGATGAAATAGCCAAAGAAAATCAGGATTCCAATATAATGTTCAGCCCCACAAGCCTTAACTTCGCCCTTGGCATGATTGCAGAAGGTGCCAAGGGCGAAACGAAAAACGCATTAAATGAATATTTAGGAACCGATGATTTTGCAGCATATGCCAGAAAGTATATGAATGTAATTAAAAGCTATAATACAGAAGACGAAAATTATGGTTATACATCGAAATTAAAAATTGCAGATGCTTTATGGGTAAATCGGGGACTGACTCTGCAGGACCAATTTCAAAAAAATGCAGAAGATAATTTTGAAGCAGAGGCGGAAATTCTTGATTTTTCTGATAAAGAAAACACATGCAATACTATTAATGCATGGTGCAATGAAAATACAGATGGGCTGATTCCGGAAATTATGAAACCTGACATGCTTAATGAAAACAGTGAATTGTGTCTCACCAATTCATTGTATTTCGAATCCGGATGGTCCCAGGATCCATGGGATGTTTCTGATGAAAAAGAAAAATTCGGCGATAACGAAGAAACAAAGTACATGACAAGCATCGGTGATAATTACTATGAAAATGATGCGGCAACAGCATTTGAAAAATACTATGCAAATAATCTGAGTTTCATTGGAATTTTGCCGAAAGCAGAAGGAGATTTTACTCTTGATGAGCTGGATATTGAAGGTCTTCTGGAATCAGAACCGGAATACGATGAAGTTAATTGTAAAATGCCTAAGCTGAATTTTGAAACAACCGCTGAGTTAAGTGATATCCTCAGTAGAATAGGACTTGAGAATGTTTTTTCGGACGATGCTGATTTTTCAGGCATTGCAGATAAAGCGGTCCATGTCAGTTCTGTTTTACAGAAAACAAAGCTGGAACTAGACGAAAATGGAACTAAAGCTGCCGCTGTGACTGCAGTGACAATGGAGTGCATGTCTGCAATGGATACGGATCCGATTATAAAAGATGTTGAGTTGACACGGCCATTTGCATTTCTGATCTACGACAG
This sequence comes from Ruminococcus sp. 1001136sp1_2201st1_G3_2201SCRN_220225, assembly GCF_040924365.1. Taxonomy (NCBI): domain Bacteria; kingdom Bacillati; phylum Bacillota; class Clostridia; order Eubacteriales; family Oscillospiraceae; genus Ruminococcus; species Ruminococcus sp. 1001136sp1_2201st1_G3_2201SCRN_220225. Next base: position 21,890 of record NZ_JBCOME010000063.1, read on the forward strand.
TGCAAATGAGGAAGTGCTGTTTATGGGAAAAGTTCTAACGGTACAGTGACAGAAATTCTTCCATTATGAAAACAATTTAATTAAAAAATGAAAGAAAATATATTTGATGTATATTATGGCGTACTTGTTATGATAGGACTTTTCAGATTGAGTGTTTTATTGGGCTGCAATATGGAGATTGCTGCGAAAAAATCTAAAAGATTTTTGTAAGATTTTGTAAAAAGTGCTTGACGATTCCTTGCGATAGTGGTATAGTAAATAAGCTGTCGCAAGGAATTGCTTCTGAAATGCTGAAAAATAAAATAGTTTTCAGAAAATTTAAATTAACTGTTGACAATCGACTGAACTTATGGTAAAGTAATCAAGTCGCTTGAACAGAACGACAGAAATAAACAACTTTATACAGCTTCTTGAAGGTCTGAAAAACTTTTGAAAAAAGTGCTTGACAAGATCTGAAAGATATGATAAAGTAAATAGGCTGTCGCAAAGAGATGGCAGACAAACAACCTTGA
>NZ_JBCOME010000064.1:0-22114 GCF_040924365.1 Ruminococcus sp. 1001136sp1_2201st1_G3_2201SCRN_220225
CTCGTATAGTCTCAAGCTCTACGATTCTCTGTGGCTTCGGAGCTGCTACGATTCGTCTGTATCCGCCATCAGCAAGTCTGGTGACAAAGTTTCCTTTTTCTTCTTCTGCTTCAGCTTCTTCCTCAGTGAGAACACGTCCGATAATTTTCTCCGGATCTGCAAAAGCGTCGTCATATGGATCAATAACAGTCTGGGTAAGAATGGTAGCAACAGGTTTGTAAATTCCGCGGCTGATAAATTCAGAGCGGATCGCATTCTGAAGGTCATATCCAATGTAGCCCTGGCTCATTGCGGAGCAGACTGACATAGGAGCGAATGTATAATCCGGGTGTGTCTTTCCAAATTCATTCATTGCAGTGTGGATCATGCCAATCTGTGGGCCATTGCTGTGGGAGATTACCACCTTGGCACCCTCTTCAACAAGATCTGCGATTGCTTTTGCTGCGGCTTTGGTGGCTACTTTCTGCTCTGGAAGTGTGGTGCCGAGAGCTCTGTGACCTAATGCAACTACTACGATTTTTTCACTCATAGGAGATACCTCGTTTCTGTCAAGAATATAATGCGGATATCAGAGTTAAGTGGATTACTGTGAAAGTATTCACAGCAACATGAATGATTTCTCCGGACATCCTTGTGTAATATCTTCCATTATAAAAGCTAAGGGTGGGAATTGCAATAGAAAAGTCCTTGAAACAGGAAAAGCCATCCGCATCAGGCAGATGGCTCATTTCCTATATTTTTGAGGGGGGAGATAGAGAGTGGTTTTTCATCTATCCGAAATTCATTATATCGGCAATTTGTGAGGAAAATGTGTCTCAAATCTAAAAGAAATCGAAAAAATATGAAATGAAAATAAAATCCGACCCTTTATTGCATTTAAAGACCAAGTGTGGTAAAGTAAACCTATCTTGTTTCTGCATTCTGCAGAAAAGAATTTCTACCGCGCCGGTTCGGCGCAAGATAACCCGTTTTTTGAAGGAAACCTGTTAACCTGGGCGTTTTATACGCTTTTTTGAAAATGGATGCATACAATGGCAAGGCAAATTTGCTTCGGAATGCTGTGAATAGGATCTGTTTAAGTGAGAAAGGTGTGATTCCCATGTGCTGTTAGTGACTCATTTATATGGTGATGTCGCCAGTAGGCGGCAAGTCCGTTTTGTAAAATAGTAGTTTAATAACAGAGATTAGTGAAAAATAGGGGTAGAAAAGGAGAAGTTATAATGAAAAACAGAATATGGAAAAAGATACTGGCAGTGGGAGTAAGTCTGCTTGTAGAAGCTGGGATGCTGGTTGGATGCACGGCGCAGCCGGCAGTGGCATATGGAGCAGAAATGGAAGGCGGGTTATCTGTTGTCCAAGATGCGGCATGGACAGATTTACAGAAATTTCAGGCGGTGATTTCTGTAAAGGCAGATGGGCTGGCGTCACTTACGTGGGAAAATGAAAACCAGGAATATGAAAGTGGCGATGAAAATTTATTCAGCAGTGGAAATCAGGACGGGAGCCTGGAAAATGATCAATATGATTTTTCGGATGAAACAATATCTCATCCAACATCTTACGAACTGGTAGTCTGGCTTTCTGAATATTTTCAGCCAGATGCTTCGTTTATGGCACCTGAAGGCTGCCTGAAAGAGGAGCTTCCTATCGAGACTGCTGACGGAAGATCCAGCAGTATAACCGGATTCCGCTGGAAAATAAATTCGGGAGAACAGGGCAAACAGCTGAAAATTCCGGTTACCTTGCGGGATGAATATCGTTTTCCAGCAGAAAAACATACAGTTCCTACCTGTCAGGATATTTTGCATGCAAATGGTGCTATAAGCGGAGAAGAAAATGGAGGCGGAGTTTACATTGTAAAAAAAGTGGAAAATGAAAAAAACATTTTGTGTAAAGCCTTATCTAAGAGTCTGGAGATACCAGCTGCATACATGGATTTTTCAGTGGAGATGGAAGCCAAGGAAAAGGCGCTTTATACTGGAAAACGCATTCATATGGCAGTGAATCTGACAAATAATGGTCAGGTACCTTTTTATAAAATTTCCCTTCAGGCCAAAGTAAAAGAACAGGAACTGGTACCTGTGTGGGAAAAGGAGCCTGGCCTTGAAGTTTCGGAAAGTGGTGCAGTGCTGGAAAGCCTTTCCGCAGGGGAAACACGAATCCTGTCTTTTTATATAGATCCGGACATGGATCAGAAAAGTAATCTGGAGCTGGAGCTTTTTGCAAAAACAGAAAATCCGGTTTCGTTGGAGAAAGCAGCAGAAAAACAGTTAACATTACAGCAGGGAAAAGCCTCTTTTACGGTAAAGAAAACAGCTGACTGCGACAACGCCAGCCCTGGGGAGACTGTGACTTATCAGATCAGTATTCACAATACCGGAGAGGTGACTCTGCATTCCGTAGTTACTACGGAACGTTTCGGGCTTGCCGGAGTAACAGCTACTTTTCAGGAACAGAGAGGTATAACCCTGAATAAAAGCAGAACTCAGGCGAAAATCCAGGAAATCGCACCTGGTGGCTGTGTGAATTTAAAGGCAAAAGTTGTACTTCCAAAAGATCTGAAAGACCAGAATCTGATGAATCAGATTATTGTAGTTACTGACGAGACTGGTGAGGAAAGCGCAGTGCGGGATCAGGCAACCATCCGTGTGGAAGATAAGGAGAAGGATGGAAATGGAAATGGAAGCGGAAACGGAAATGGGGGTGGAAATGGAGATGGAACTGGCATAGGCAGTGGGAATAATGATGGCAGCACAATGGCTGCGTCCACCTCTCCAAAAACAGGGGATACTTCCCACAAAGAGCTGTTTCAGGTACTGATTCTGCTTTCGTTTCTTTTTTCCGCTGTAGCCGCCAGAAGAATGTTTGGAGGCAATGCTCACAGATGACCCGTGAATGGAAACTATAATGTGAGGTGAACGGTTACTGTTTTTTAACAGGAAAGATTGAAAACAAATTCTGTGTGTGATATTCTATAAAAGAGTATGCGTTGCTGTATGATGTCATTAGATTAGAGCGTGTTTGAAAAATCATTCCCGCAAATTGTGACACAAATCTTGCAGAAAGTCTTTTTCAAACAAGCTCTGGCGTGATTTTAAAGCAACGTCAATATAGGGAGGCATATATTATGAAATTATCATCCTTATTAGAGAAGTTAGAATACACCTGCGTGCAGGGGAGCACAGAGCAGGAAGTCACTGGTGTTGTTTATGATTCCAGAAAGGTAACAGACGGCTCTCTGTTTATCTGTATCAGAGGTGCTGTTGTAGATGGACATAAATTTATCCCGGATGTGACAGCAAAAGGGGCTAAAGTTCTGGTAGTAGAAGAGGAGGTTTCTGCACCGTCGGATGTTACGGTTATCCAGGTGACAGACACCAGATATGCTATGGCATTTATTTCAGCAGCCTGGTTCGGACATCCGGCAGAGAAGCTGAAAACAATCGGAATTACCGGAACCAAGGGAAAAACCACTACTACCTATATGGTAAAATCCATTCTGGAAAATGCCGGATACAAGGTTGGTCTGATCGGTACTATTGAGGCAGTTATCGGAAATAAGATAATACCTGCTTCTAATACCACACCAGAATCCTATGTAGTTCAGGAGTATTTTCACGAAATGGTGGAAGCTGGCTGTGATTGTGTGGTTATGGAAGTTTCCTCACAGGGGCTGATGCTGCATCGTACTCAGGGATTTGTGTTTGATTTTGGAATTTTCACAAATATTGAACCAGATCATATTGGTCCAAACGAGCACAAGGACTTCGATCATTATCTGTCTTGTAAAGCTATGCTTCTCAAGCAGTGCCGCGTAGGAATTGTAAACCGTGATGATGAGCATTTTGACAGAATTGTAGAGGGACATACCTGTACTCTGGAAACCTATGGCTTTTCAAAAAAAGCAGACCTTCGCGCTGAGGATGCCAGACTGATTGGCGGAAAAGGCTATCTTGGAATTTCCTATCAGCTGAAGGGACTTATGGATTTCCCTGTTGAAATCGACATCCCGGGTAAATTCAGTATTTACAACTCTCTTACCGCTATTGCAATCTGCCGTCATTTTAAGGTTTCCCAGGAAAATATCCTGAAGGCTCTGAAGGTAGCAAAAGTAAAAGGCCGTATTGAGATGGTGAAAGTATCTGATGAATTTACTCTGATGATTGATTATGCACATAATGCAATGGCTTTGGAAAGTCTTCTTACTACATTGCGTGAGTATCATCCACACAGACTGGTCTGCCTGTTTGGCTGTGGCGGAAACCGCTCCAGGCTTCGCCGTTATGAGATGGGAGAGGTTTCCGGTCGTCTGGCAGATCTGACCATCATCACTTCTGATAATCCGCGAGATGAGGAGCCTCAGGCTATTATTGATGACATCAAAGTGGGCATGGCGAAGACAGAAGGTAAATATGTGGAGATTCCAGACCGCAAGGAAGCAATCGCTTATGCCATCCATCACGGAGAACCAGGGGATATTGTGGTGCTGGCTGGTAAAGGTCATGAAGATTACCAGGAAATCAAAGGTAAAAAATATCCTATGGATGAGCGTGTGTTGATCGCAGATATTCTTGCCGGAAGGTAAAACATGACATATGCAGATATTATTGTAGACATTTCCCATGAGAAGCTGGATAAAAGCTTTCAATATCTGGTTCCAGAGAAAATGAAGGACGAGATACAGGTGGGAATGGTGGTTTCCATTCCATTTGGAAGAGGAAATCATGTGCGCAAGGGATATGTAGTGGGGATTTCTGATGAGCCCAAGGTAAAGGGAATCCAGCTTAAGTCTGTTGCCGGTATTGAAAATGATCAGGAAACCACAGAATCTAGGCTGATCGCGCTGGCAGGGTGGATGAAAGAAAATTATGGCTCTACCATGATCCAGGCTCTGAAAACAGTTCTTCCTATTCAGAAAAAGATAAAAGCCCAGGAAAAAAGGTGGATAACCCTTCTGATTTCCAGAGAAGATGGGGAAAAGCTTCTGGAAGAGCTCAGCATGACCAGATTTAAAGCACGTATCCGCCTTCTGGAAGCACTCTTGCAGAATGAAAATGGGAAAATTGAGACTGCCTGGGCTTCAAAGGAGCTTGGCACTACGGCTTCTGTCCTGAGATATTTTGAAGAACAGGGGATTGCTTCTGTGGAGTCAGATGAAGTGTATAGAAATGCAGTTGCAGATGCAGAGAATATTCCGCATGTGGCACCAGCAGTATTAAGTATATCCCAGCAAATGGCTGTGAATCAGATCTTATCAGAATGGGAACACCCGGATCCGAGACCGGTTCTTCTTCACGGAGTTACCGGCAGCGGAAAAACGGAAGTATATATGGAGCTGATCGATAAGGTGATAAAGGAAGGCGGTCAGGCAATCGTGCTGATTCCGGAAATTGCGCTGACTTATCAGACTGTACGGCGATTTTATGGTCGTTTTGGTGATAAGGTGTCGGTAATTAACTCCAGACTTTCCCTGGGAGAGCGTTATGACCAGTTTAAAAGAGCCAAACAGGGAGAACTGCAGGTTATGGTGGGACCCCGTTCAGCACTTTTTACTCCTTTTGGAAGGCTGAGGCTGATCATTATTGATGAGGAGCATGAATCTTCTTATAAAAGTGAAAACAGTCCAAGGTATCACGCCCGGGAAACGGCTATCCACAGAGCAAAGCTGGAAGGCGCAAGAGTAATTCTTGGTTCTGCAACTCCATCTATGGAAGCGTATTACAGGGCGAAAGAAGGAGAATATGTCCTTGTAAAGCTGGAAGCCAGATTTGAAGAAAGACCTCTTCCCAGGGTATCAATTATTGACATGAGGGAACAACTAAAAAAAGGAAACCGCCTTGCCCTCAGTCTGGAACTGAGAGAAGACCTGAGCCAGTGCCTGAAAAAAGGGGAGCAGGCCATGTTGTTTCTCAACCGCCGTGGCTACGCAGGGTTTGTTTCATGCCGTTCCTGCGGTCATGTAATGAAATGTCCTCACTGTGACGTTTCCTTAAGTGAGCATAATGGCAGAAAGCTGATCTGTCATTATTGTGGTTATGAAACTGTGAAACCGGACAAATGTCCAGTCTGTTCTTCCCCATATATAGGCGGTTTTAAAGCGGGAACCCAGCAGATCCAGCAGGTGGTAGAAAAAGAATTTCCAGAGGCAAGAGTTCTTCGAATGGATTACGACACTACAAGAGCTAAGGGAAGCTATGAAAAAATTCTGTCTGCTTTTTCCAGGCATGAGGCCGATATTTTGATTGGAACCCAGATGATCGTCAAGGGACATGATTTCCCGGATGTTACTCTTGTGGGGATCCTTGCTGCAGATTTATCCCTGAATGCTGATGATTATCGCAGTGGTGAGCGCACTTTTCAGCTTCTTACCCAGGCGGTGGGACGAGCAGGAAGAGGAAGGAAAGAAGGCCATGCCTTGATCCAGACTTATAGTCCGGATCATTACAGCATACAGACAGCTGCAAAGCAGGATTACGAAGAATTTTACCAGGAAGAGATGGGATACCGTCTTCTTATGGATTATCCCCCGGCTGCCCATATGATGGCAGTGCTTGGTTCTTCGGAGGATGAGAAGCTTCTTGAGACAGCCATGCACTATCTTGGTCTGTTTACAGGAAAAATATATGCGGGAAAAGATCTTCATGTGATCGGTCCCGCCCCTGCGTCTGTAGGGAAAGTAAAGGATGTATACAGAAGAGTACTTTATCTGAAACATGAGAATTATGATCTGCTTGTCCGAATAAAGGACAGGCTGGAGGAATATATAGAAATCAATTCCGGCTTCAGAAAAGTTAATATACAATTTGATTTTTCATAAGGCGAAATACCGGAAATAAAGGGCTGCGTTAAGGTGCAGGGCTTTGAAACAACGGGTATTTCCAAATTCAAAGATAAAGGAGATAACACAGAGATGGCACTTAGAACAATCAGAACAGAGGGAGATTCCGTTTTAGAAAAAATCTGCAGACCAGTAGAGAAAATCGACAAACGTACAAAGGATCTGGTAGGAGACATGCTGGAAACCATGTATGACGCATGCGGTGTTGGCCTTGCAGCTCCCCAGGTGGGTATATTAAAGAGAATCGTAGTGATCGATATTGGAGATGGTCCAATTATTCTTATTAATCCGGAAATTCTTATGACATCCGGTGAGCAGACAGGCGAGGAGGGATGTTTAAGTGTTCCGGGAATGTCCGGTCAGGTTACCCGCCCAAATTATGTGAAGGTAAAAGCTCTTGATATGGATATGAATGAGCAGATATATGAAGGAGAAGGACTCCTTGCCCGTGCATTTTGTCATGAGCTGGATCATCTTGACGGAAAAATGTACACACGTCTGGTTGAAGGTGAATTACATCATGTAAGTTATGACAATGAGGAGGAAGAGGAATAAATGAAAATTGTTTATATGGGAACGCCGGATTTTGCAGTTAATCCCCTTCATGCACTGGCTGAAGCTGGCTATGATGTCGCAGGTGTTATAACCCAGCCGGATAAGCCGAAGGGAAGGGGAAAGACTATGCTTCCCACTCCTGTAAAGGAAGAGGCAATGAAACATGGGTTCCCGGTTTACCAGCCTGTGAAGGTACGCGATCCGGAATTTTTACAGGTTCTGGAGAAACTGGATCCCGATATTATTGTGGTAGCTGCCTTTGGACAGATCATTCCCAAAAGCATTCTGGAGCTTCCGAAATACGGATGTATTAACATCCATGCATCCCTGCTTCCGAAATACCGCGGTGCAGCTCCTATTCAGCAGGCAGTTATTGATGGGGAAAAGGAGTCAGGTGTTACGATCATGAGAATGGGCACAGGTCTTGATACAGGAGATATGATCTCAAAGATCGTAGTGCCGATTGCAAAAGATGAGACGGGCGGAACTCTGTTTGATAAGCTTGCAGAAGCAGGAGCGAAGCTTCTTGTTGAGACATTGCCTCACATTTTTGATGGCACAGCTGTTTACGAGAAACAGCCGGAGGAAAGCCCTACTCCCTATGCCGGTATGATCACCAAACAGATGGGATTGATCAATTTCGGGAAATCAGCCGAGGAACTGGAAAGACTGGTGCGAGGTTTAAATCCGTGGCCAAGTGCATTTACTTTCTGGAATGGAAAAACTTTGAAGGTATGGGAAAGCTTTGTAGTAAAAAGTGAAGAAGCTGGCGCAGAAAAGTCAGAACCTGGAACGGTAGTAAAAACAGACAAAAAAGGAATTTACGTGGCTTGCGGTGAGGATGTTCTGGTACTTTCACAGGTACAGCTAGAAGGAAAAAAGAGAATGGATGCGGATGCATTCCTTCGAGGATGTCATATAGAAACCGGAAGCAGATTCACAGATAAAAAGGAGTGATCTTATGTACGGATATGGATATCCTTATGGATTTTATGTTGATCCTACTTATGTATTGCTGATCATTGGAATGGTGCTGGCACTGGCTGCATCTGGAAAGATGAAAAGCACTTTTGCACGTTATCAGCAGGTGCGCAGCCATTCAGGTCTTACAGGAGCTCAGACTGCCCAGAGGATTTTAAATGCAGCCGGAATTTACGACGTAACGATTGTTCCAATTTCTGGAAGCCTTACAGATCATTATGATCCGAGAACAAAGAGGCTGGCACTTTCACAGGACGTATATGGAAGAACTTCTGTGGCAGCTGTATGTGTCGCTGCCCATGAGTGTGGTCATGCCATTCAGCACAATATAAATTATGCACCGCTGAATATCCGTTCAGCTATTGTTCCGGTGGCAAATATCGGATCTTCCCTTTCCTGGCCGATTTTTCTTCTGGGACTGATCCTTTCCATACCGGCACTTACAACTGTAGGAATTGTGCTGTTTTCACTGGCGGTACTGTTTCAGCTTGTAACACTTCCGGTAGAATTCAATGCTTCCTCAAGAGCTTTAAAAATGCTGGAAAGCACAGGAATTTTAAGCCGCGAGGAAAACAAAGGTGCGAAGAAGGTTCTTACAGCGGCAGCCCTTACTTATGTAGCAGCTCTTGCTTCTTCCATTTTACAGCTTCTGAGACTGATCATACTTTCCGGAGGTAGAAGACGGGATGATTAACGGAATCAATTCCAGGGAGATGATCCTGGAAATTTTACTTGAAATCGAAGAGGGCGAGCACAGTCACGTGGCAATTCGGAATGCCCTTTCCAAATATCAGTTCCTTCCCAAACAGGACCGGGCATTTATCACCCGTGTCTGTGAAGGAACGCTGGAATACCGGATCCAGATTGATTACATTATCAATTCTTTTTCCAAGGTGACAGTTGATAAGATGAAGCCTGCAATCCGGGAAATTTTAAGAAGTGCAGTATATCAGCTGAAATACATGGATAGTGTGCCAGACAGCGCAGTGTGCAATGAGGCTGTGAAGCTGGCGCAAAGAAAAGGTTTTTATAATCTGAAGCCTTTTGTAAATGGTGTTCTTCGTACCATAGCCCGGGAAATGGATCAGGTCCGGTTCCCTCAAAAAGAAGATGATCTGTTGAAATATCTTTCTGTAAAGTATTCCATGCCAGAGGTGCTGGTAACCAGGTGGCTGGAAGCCTATGGAGAAGAAACAACAGAGAAGATACTGGCGGATTTTCTTATGGAACATCCTCTTACCATCAGATGCCGGACTTATCTGAATTCCAAGGAAGAGGTTATAAAAAGCCTGGAAAGTCAAGGCGTTCATGTAGCACCTGCACCATATCTGCCTTATGCATACAGCATTTCTGAATTTAACCATATTCTTGCACTGGATGCTTTTATCAAGGGTAAAATCGTCGTGCAGGATGTAAGTTCCATGCTGGTTGCGGAGGTTGCAGATCCGAAGAAGGGCGATTATGTTATTGACGTGTGTGCTGCGCCAGGTGGAAAGAGTCTTCATATGGGAGACAAGATGGAGGGATATGGAACGGTAGATGCAAGAGATGTAAGCCAGTATAAAGTAAATCTGATCGAGGAAAACATCCAGCGTACCAATTCTATTAATGTACAGGCAAGAGTGCAGGATGCTACTATTTTTGATCAGGATTCAGAACTGCTTGCAGATGTTGTAATTGCAGATGTACCTTGTTCCGGGTATGGAGTGATCGGCAAGAAGCCGGAAATCAAATACCGTGTTACGCCACAGAAACAGGATGAAATAGTGATTCTGCAGAGAACCATTCTGGATCGCGCAGCAAACTATGTGAAGCCAAGAGGAGAGCTGATCTTCAGTACCTGTACCATTGCAAAAGAAGAAAACGAAGAGAACATGATGTGGTTTTTGAATAATTATCCATTTAAGCTGGAGAGCCTGGATCCTTATCTTCCAGAGGAGCTGCACTCAGAGACAACTGCACTTGGATATCTGCAGCTGCTTCCTGGAGTACATAAGACAGACGGCTTCTTTATTGCGAAATTCAGAAGAAAATAGGAATATAAATATGACAGACATTAAGTCGATGACGAAAGACGAACTGAAAAATCTGATGACCGAACTGGGAGAGAAACCCTTTCGGGCAAAGCAGATCTACAGCTGGTTACATGAACATCTGGTAACCTCTTATGATGAGATGGGAAACATACCAGGAAAATTAAAAGAAAAACTGAAAGACTATCCCATAGCGGCATTGGAAATGGTGGATGAACAGGTTTCTGCCATTGACGGCACAAGAAAATATCTGTTCCGCCTTTCTGATGGAAATGTGATTGAGAGTGTTCTTATGCGTTATAAGCATGGAAATTCCGTATGTATTTCGTCACAGGTAGGCTGTAAAATGGGGTGTCGTTTTTGTGCTTCCACTATTGGAGGCTGGACAAGAAACCTTCTTCCTTCGGAAATGCTGGATCAGATTTACAGGATCCAGAGCATAATGGGAGAGCGGGTATCTAATGTAGTAGTAATGGGAACCGGCGAACCTATGGATAATTATGATCATATTGTACGCTTTGTACATCTGCTTTCCGATGAAGATGGTCTTAACATCAGCCAGAGGAATATCACCGTATCGACCTGCGGAATTGTTCCGAAAATTTATGAGCTTGCAAAGGAAAAACTGCAGATTACCCTTGCCCTGTCTCTGCATGCACCAAATGATGAAAAAAGACAGGAACTTATGCCTATTGCACAGCGGTACAGTATGGACGAAGTCCTGGATGCATGCCGCAATTATTTTCAGGAGACCGGCAGGAGAATTACTTTTGAATACAGTCTTGTGGCTGGTGTTAATGACAGTGACGAAGATGCAAGAGAGCTGAGCAGCAGAATCCATGATATTAATTGTCATGTAAATCTAATCCCGGTAAACCCTATTAAGGAGCGTTCTTACAGGCGTTCTACGCATCAGGCTGTAGAGAATTTTAAAATAAAACTTGAAAAATGCGGAATTAATGTTACTATTAGAAGGGAAATGGGCAGTGACATAGACGGTGCCTGTGGACAATTACGAAAAAGTTATATGGAAAAAAGTTACGATCCGCAGTAATGAAAAACTGGTGTTTCTATGTTGAACAACAGTACGAAAAGGACAGAAAGCGAGAAGTGACATGAGGGTATATTCAGCTACGAATATAGGAATGAAGCGGAAGATGAACCAGGATTATGTGTTCGCTTCCCAGGACACAGTTGGAAATCTCCCGAACCTCTTTGCTGTTGCTGATGGAATGGGAGGGCACAATGCAGGTGATTATGCCTCCTCTCACGCGGTCAGGATACTGGTAGATGAAATCAGGGAGGATACGGATTATAATCCTGTAAAGGTAATCCGCCATGCCATTGAGACTGCGAACACAGAAATTATAGAACAGGCGCAGAAGGATGAGAAGCTTCGTGGAATGGGAACTACCATGGTAGTAGCCACCATTGTAGGTCAGTATGCTTATGTTGCCAATGTGGGAGACAGCAGACTATATGTGGTGGATAAACAGCTGAGGCAGATTACCAGGGATCATTCACTGGTTCAGGAAATGGTAAGAATGGGTGAAATCACTGCTGAGGAGGCAAGAAATCATCCGGATAAAAACATTATCACCAGAGCTCTGGGAGCAGAAAAAACTGTAGACGTGGATTTCTTTGATATGCGTCTGGAACCGGGAAGTACGATCCTGATGTGTTCCGATGGTCTCAGCAATATGGTGGAAGACAAAAAAATGGAAGAAATCATATTGAATTCTGATGAGGATATCACCTGGAAGGGAAATACTCTTATCCAGGAAGCCAACAACAACGGCGGCAAGGATAACATTGCAATCATATTGATAGAACCATTCACGAATGAGGTGGAAACATGTTAAAGACAGGTATGATTATAGCAGAACGCTATGAAATTGTAAGTAAAATCGGTACCGGCGGAATGGCGGACGTATATAAGGCAATGGACCATAAACTGAACCGTTTTGTGGCAGTTAAGGTTCTGAAGCCGGAATTCAGGGAAGATGCAACTTTTGTAAAGAAATTCAGAAGTGAAGCGCAGGCAGCAGCAGGTCTTACCCATCCAAACATAGTAAATGTATTTGATGTAGGCGATGATGAGGGTGTTTATTATATCGTAATGGAGCTGATCGAGGGAATCACTCTTAAGGAGTATATTTCCAAGAAAGGCAAACTTTCGGTAAAGGAAGCTACCAGTATTGCCATTCAGGTATCTATGGGACTTGAGGCAGCACACAGCCACGGCATTGTACATCGTGATGTGAAGCCTCAGAATATTATTATTTCCACAGACGGCAAAGTAAAGGTAACAGACTTTGGAATTGCAAGAGCTGCTTCTTCCAATACCATCAGCTCTAATGTTATGGGGTCTGTACATTACAGCTCACCAGAGCAGGTACGAGGCGGCTACAGCGATGAGAAGAGTGATATCTACTCACTTGGTATCACCTTATATGAAATGGTAACAGGACGTGTCCCTTTTGACGGAGATACTACAGTTGCCATTGCAATCAAACATCTTCAGGAAGAGATGGTACCGCCAAGTGTTTATTCCCCGGATCTGCCGTACAGTCTGGAACAGATCATTATGAAATGTACCCAGAAGAGTGTGGATCGCAGATATAATAAGATGGAGGATGTGATCGAGGATCTGAAGCATTCTCTTATTGACCCGCAGGGAGATTTTGTGAAGCTTACATCTGTAGATACAGATGCTAAGACGGTTGTAATTTCTGATGAAGAGCTTGGAGAGATCAAGCATACTCCGAAGCAGACTCTTAAGCCGGATATAGAAACTCTGGAAAAAGAACTGAATGAGACAAACTACGATGATGATGACGATTTCGAGTATGATAATAAGGAAGAGAGCTCGAAAGGCTCCAGAAAGAACCGGGATCGTGAACGAAGCAGAGAGCGGGAAGAGAGAGAAAGACGTATCAAAAAGCAGAAAAGAGGCGTCAGTGTAGCTGGAAGTATTATTGCTTTGATCATAGGTGCCGCAGTTCTGATCGCGGTAATTCTTGTTGTGGGAAAGGCAGCAGGTCTGATCGGAGACAGCAAGGATTCTTCTTTGGATCAGCAGAATCAGCAGGCACAGGTTACCCAGGCTGCTGACGAAGATGATGGTATGGTACCAGTACCTGATCTTATCGGTAAGACAGAGGCTGAGGCACAGGAACTTTGCGCTTCTGTAAATATCGGAATGACCTACAAAGGTGAAGAGGCTTCCACACAGGAAAAAGGCAAGATTTCTTCACAGGATCCTGTACAGGGAACAAAGGTAGCTAAAAATTCAACTGTTAACTATTATTTAAGTAAAGGTTCTGAGTCCGTTACCCTTACAGATATGTTCGGTCAGAATGGCGCTTTGGCGCAGGAAACTCTGGAAAGCCAGGGCTTAACGGTTCAGATCAATAAGATTTACCCGGATGAAAGTCAGTCTTCTATGGTAGACATTGGATGTGTCCTTGATACTGAGCCTGCAGCAGGAACTACTGTCAAGGCAGGCGATACAGTTACTCTTACCATCAGCCGTGGTATTAATTATGGTGACAGTGTACAGGTGCCAGATGTAACCGGAATGGAGAAGAATGATGCAATTGCCAAGCTTGGCAAATTCATTAATATTAATGTGGAAATGCAGATGAGCACAGACGTTGCAGAGGGAACTGTTATCTCTCAGGATCCTATAGGATATACAGATGACAACCCGGTATATGCAGATCCGGATAACGATACGATCACTCTTATTGTAAGCAGTGGAAGTCAGGATACTTCTTCACAGAATACTGAGGATCAGAGTTCCTCTGATACTACTGCAGCAGTAGCAAATGGCGAAGTATGGAAATGTACACAGAAACTGAAGACGCCTATCGGATATAATGGAGGTCTGATCAGACTGGAGCTTGTTCAGAATGTAGGCGGCGCTCCAAAAGCAAGCTCTGTGGTAGAAGGACAGCAGCTTACTTTCCCATATCAGCTGGATATTACAGGTGCACCAGGAGTTGCTGAGGGTACTTTATATCTGTCTGAGCAGCAATCTGATGGAAGCTATCAGGAACTTGGCCATTATCCTCTTACTTTTGAGAAGGTTGAGTAATCCATGCAGGGAAAGATCATTAAAGGAATTGCAGGTTTCTATTATATCTATGCGGAAGACGGCAATATTTACGAATGTAAGGCAAAAGGAATTTTTCGAAAGGATAATTTCAAGCCTCTGGTAGGTGATAATGTGGAGATTACCGTTTTGAATGAGGAGGAGAAGGAAGGCAGTGTAACTTCCATTCTTCCCCGCCGCAATTCGCTTATCCGTCCTGCTGTAGCCAATGTAGATCAGGCGTTTTTGATTTTTGCCATGGAGAATCCAAAGCCTAATTTCCTTCTTCTGGACCGCTTTCTGATCATGATGGAGCAGCAGAAAATTCCCGTGGTTATCTGCTTCAATAAGAAAGATGTGGGAGAGAAGAAAGAAATGGAAAAGCTTTACGAAATATACACTGGATGTGGATATTGTGTAGTGCTTTCCAGTACCTATGAGGGAGAGGGAATGGACGAGATCCGCGAGATACTGAAGGGAAAAACAACAGTAGTTGCAGGACCTTCCGGTGTGGGGAAATCTTCCATTACCAACTGTATGCAGGGTGAAGTGCAGATGGAGACTGGCGAGATCAGCAAAAAACTGAAGCGCGGCAAGCATACCACCAGACATTCCCAGGTAATCCCGGTGGAGAAGAATACTTTCCTGGTGGATACTCCGGGATTTTCTTCTTTGTATCTTACCGATATGAAGGAAGAGGAGCTTCGGGATTACTTCCCGGAATTTGTAATGTATGAGCCGCAATGCCGGTTTCAGGGGTGTATGCACATTCATGAACCGGGCTGTGCAGTGAAGAAAGCTCTGTCTGAAGGTAAAATTAGTCAGCAGCGGTATGACAACTATCTGGCTTTATATGAGGAATTAAAAGAGAAAAGGAGATACTAAAACTATGTATCAGCTATGCCCTTCCATTTTATCAGCGGATTTTAACCGTCTGGGCGAACAGATTAAAATTCTTGAAAACGAAGGAGTTGAATGGCTCCATATTGATGTTATGGATGGAGATTTTGTACCGAGCATTTCCTTTGGTATGCCGGTGATCAAATCCATCCGTAAAGAATCCAAGATGTTTTTTGATGTTCATCTTATGGTGACAGAGCCGGAAAGATACATTCAGGATTTTGTAAATTGTGGTGCGGATTCCATCACCGTTCATGCTGAGGCATGTGAGGATCTGGAACGTACTATAGAGCGTATCAAGGATGCAGGAGTGAAAGTTGGTGTTTCCATCAAGCCTGCAACTCCGGTAAATGATATCAGCCATATGCTTGAGGATGTGGATATGGTTTTGGTAATGACTGTTCAGCCTGGCTTTGGCGGACAGAAATATATGGACGAGTGTACAGAGAAGATTCAGGAACTGAGAGAACTGATCGACAAAGAGAATCTGAATGTGGATATTGAGGTTGACGGTGGAATCAATGAAGGTACCATAGAGACTGTTATGAAAGCTGGTGCCAATATCTTTGTTGCCGGATCCTGGGTATTCGGCGGTGATATTGCCCAGAATGTCCGCCATATTCAGAAACAGATCGAAGAGATTGGTGACAGGATTGAGTGAGAGATAGAATGATAGATACAGTAATCGTAAGCGGGGGCATGATCCAGAAAGATTTTGCCCTCGATTTTATAAGAAAAATAGAAGAAGAGCGAAAAGGAAAGAAGCTGCTTTTGCTGGCGGCTGACAGAGGACTGGATTTCTTTCTGGAAACAGGTCTTGTCCCGGATATTGTGGACGGTGATTTTGACAGTTTATCAGGTGCTGGAAAGGCATATCTGGAGAGTCTTGACCATACAGAAATTGTCAGACTGAATCCTGAAAAGGATGATACAGATACCCAGTCTACTTTAAATCTGGCAATAAGAAGAGGGGCAAAGAATATTCTTATTCTTGGCGCAACTGGTGGAAGACTGGATCATTTTATTGGAAACATGGGACTTTTGGGATATGGCAGACAAAAGGGTGTCAATGTGATCCTGGCAGATGCTCAGAATTACATCTGTCTTGTGGAAAATGGCCATATTATTCGAAAAGACAGTCAATTCGGAAAATATGTTTCCTTTTTCGCAGCCGGTGAAACGGTTGAAGGTCTTACTTTGAAGGGGTTTAAATACCCATTGGATCATTACCGCCTTACTACAGATAACTGCGGCCGCACCGTTAGCAACGAGATTCAGGAAGAAAAGGCCAAGATACTCTACGAAAAAGGCAGTCTTCTTATGATCATGTCCAGAGATTTGAAATAAATGATGTATTACGAAAGAGAAACACTTCATATTCAATTGGAAATATGAGGTGTTTTTTCAAATTTATCAGATTGTCCAGAGCTTTTGTCTTGATGGAAAGAGTTGGGTATGCTAAAATAAAAAGATGTATAGAGAAGACAATATGGGGCCGGAAATATATCATATTTTTATTGTTTGTGGTATAATAGCAAAAGAATGGCGTAAAGAAATGTCAAACGCCCCTAAAAATAAGGAGATATAGGATAAAATGAAATTAGGTATCGTTGGACTTCCAAATGTAGGAAAAAGTACACTTTTTAATTCCCTGACAAAGGCAGGTGCAGAATCTGCGAACTATCCCTTCTGTACCATTGACCCGAATGTGGGAGTTGTTACTGTGCCGGATGAAAGACTTGCACTGCTTGGTGATTTTTATCATTCCAAGAAAGTGACACCGGCTGTTATAGAATTTGTTGACATTGCAGGACTTGTAAAGGGCGCTTCTAAGGGAGAGGGTCTTGGAAATCAGTTCCTTGCAAACATCCGTGAAGTCGATGCAATCGTTCATGTAGTACGCTGCTTTGAGGATACCAATGTAATCCACGTAGATGGAAGCATCGATCCGATCCGTGATATTGAGACTATTAACCTGGAGCTTATTTTCTCTGATCTTGAGATCCTGGAGAGAAGAATTGCAAAGGTTACCAAGACTGCCCGTATGGACAAAGAAGCTGCTAAAGAGCTTGATTTCCTTCAGAAGATCAAGAAATGGCTGGAAGACGGCAAGATGGCAATCACTATGGAACTGGAGAATGAGGATGAGGAAGCATGGATGGGAACATACAATCTGCTCACTCAGAAACCGGTAATTTACGCTGCAAATGTGGCAGAGGACGATCTTGCAAATGATGGTGCTGACAATGCGCATGTACAGGCTGTAAGAAAATATGCTGCGGAGCAGAACAGTGAAATTTTCGTAATCTGTGCTCAGATCGAGGAAGAGATTTCCGAGCTGGATGAGGATGAGAGAAAAATGTTCCTGGAGGATCTTGGACTCAAGGAATCAGGACTTGAGAAGCTGGTTAAGGCAAGTTATCATCTTCTTGGACTTATGAGCTTCCTGACCTCCGGAGAAGATGAGACCAGAGCATGGACCATAAAGATTGGAACCAAGGCTCCGCAGGCTGCAGGTAAGATTCATTCTGATTTTGAACGTGGATTCATTAAAGCTGAGGTAGTAAACTATCAGGATCTTCTTGACTGTGGCTCCTATGCAGGTGCAAGAGAAAAAGGTCTTGTAAGAATGGAAGGTAAGGATTACGTAGTACAGGATGGCGATGTGATCTTATTCCGTTTCAATGTCTGATAAGTAATAGAAACAGAGGGATAGCATAAATGTCAATTCAGTTTCCGAATCTGGGAATAAACCTGGATTATGTGGGGAAATCCATTCAAATATTTGGATTTGAGATTACATTTTTTGGCCTTGTAATAGCTCTGGGAATGCTTCTGGGAATGGGATTTGTGATTCTGGAAGCGAAGCGCTGCGGCGAGAATAAAGACGATTATCTGGAAATGATGATCATATCCCTGCTTCTGGGTGTGGTCGGATCCAGAATGCTTTATGTTTTATGTTCCTGGAATCTTTATAAGGGCAATATTATTGAGATCTTTAATGTGAGAAATGGCGGACTTACATTCTACGGCGGTCTGTTTGGAGGAATGCTGGGAGCTGCCATTTACTGCGGCGTGCGCAGAAAATCTTTTATGCAGATGGCAGATACTGCCAGCATGGGAATCGTTATTGCGCAGATAATAGGAAGGTGGGGAGATTTCTTTAACAGGGAATCTTTCGGTGAGTATACCAACAGCATATTTGCAATGCAGCTCCCTTTATCTGCTGTGCGTTCCAGCGAAGTGACATCTGCAATGAGGGAAAACCTGGAGACAATAGGTGGAACTTCTTATATTCAAGTACATCCGGTTTTCTTATACGAGAGTCTTTGGTGTCTGCTTTTGTTTCTCCTGATGCTTGTGTGGAAGCGCAAAAAACATTTCCACGGAGAAGTATTTCTGAAATATCTGGCAGGATATGGTCTCGGACGATTTTGCATAGAACTTCTTCGAACAGACAAGCTTATGATTCCGGGAACTTCTGTTGGAATTTCCCAGCTGATCTCAGCAGCACTGTTTGTAATCTGTGCTATGATCGCAGTTGTGGAAGAAACCATGGCGAAAAAGAGGGCGGCAAGGCGCAGACGCAGGAGAGAACAGGACTATGAAGCGCAGGAAAGAGCAGCCAGAGAAGCTGAAGCAGAAGAATACAGAGACCGGCTCAGACTGGAGAGAGCTTTTGCAGATGGAGATGCCGCAGGTGTTCCGGAAGTCTATAACGGAACAGCATCTGCTTATGAACATGATTCCGAAGAATCAGAAGAAACTTCGTCTGTGGAAGAAGAGCATCCGGAAGAAGATCCTCAGGATGAAAAGAACACAGAGAAAATCGTGGAAGAGGAAAATTCAGTTGCTGAGGATTTCTATGAGAAGGACTCAGAGAAAGATACAGAAGAAATTTCTGAGGAGGAAGCTTTGCCAGAAGCTTCCGGTACAGAAAATTATGTGGAAGAAAATGCCGGGATTTCTGAAGAAGAAACTGTTGCTGCGAAGGGTCCGACAGCTTCAGAAGAAGATGAATGGTTGTATAGCCAGCCGCGCAGATTTGCGAAAAAACCTGCCCATGAGCAGAAAGATTGATCATATGATTGTCAGATACCTGAATCTGGACTAAACAAAACGTTATTTTGGTGGGAGCGAATCCCACTGAAGTGGCGTTTTTTTGTGTGTAATAGGTAATTTCGCTGGAATTTCCGGCAATATAAAAAGTCCTGCAGGGCAGGATTTATTTGTATATAAAAATTTTTTGACTGCATTTTCGCTGTTTGTAAGGACTTTGTAACAGAATTATGTAATAGATTTCATAATTTCCCACTTGTAATTTAGGGGCAAATGGGTTAGAATGGGTTCATAAGTGGTAGGAAGTGGAGAAAAGTGGTGACAAATGGGGACGAAGTGGCAGAACTTCCATTTGTTTCCCGTCATGAGATACGAGGGGGAGACTCGTATTTCACGAGAGTAGGTGAGTTTTTATGTTCATGGGCGAGTACAATCACACAATCGACGCGAAGGGGCGTTTGATCATCCCGGCGAAATTTCGGGAACCTTTAGGTGAGGAATTTGTTCTTACCAGAGGACTTGATGGTTGTCTTTATATTTATCCTATGGATGAATGGGAAGCCTTTGAAGAGAAACTCCGTGCATTACCACTTACAAATAAAGACGCTAGAGCCTTTTCGCGCTTCTTTGTTGCAGGTGCAACAACATGTGAACTGGACAAGCAGGGGAGAATTCTCGTACCACAGACGTTACGTGAGTTCGCTGGTCTGGAGAAAGATGTTATTCTGGCTGGAAACTTAAGCAGAGTAGAAGTCTGGAGCAAGGAGAAATGGAGCGAGAATTGCAATTATGACGATATGGACAGCATTGCTGCCGACATGGAGAACATGGGAATCGTCATCTGAGCATAAAATAAGCGAGAAATCCAACAGGAGACGGAAATGGAATTTAAACACAAATCTGTATTACTGGACGAGACCGTTGGCGGGCTGAATATTAAGCCGGATGGAATCTATGTGGATGGCACTTTGGGCGGCGCAGGACATGCCATTGAGGTATGCAGGAAACTTTCTGCCAAGGGGAGATTTATTGGTATAGATCAAGACCAGGATGCGATAATTGCTGCGAGTGAACGGCTTGCCGCCTTTGACCAGGTGACAATCATTCGCAGCAATTATTGTTACATGGTACAGGAGCTTGCCGCAAGGGGAATTCACAAGGTTGATGGTATTGTTCTGGATTTGGGAGTATCCTCCTATCAGCTGGACAATGAGGAACGTGGATTTACCTATCGGGTAGATGCACCTCTTGACATGCGCATGGATCAGAGACAGACACAGACTGCCAGTGACATTGTTAACGGTTATGAAGAAAGAGAACTGTATCGCATTATCCGCGATTACGGTGAAGATAAATTTGCGAAAAATATCGCGAAACATATAGTAGCAGCAAGACAGCAGAGCCCCATTATGACAACGGGCCAGCTTACACAGATCATCCGGGAATCCATACCTATGAAGATACAGGCAGCAGGAGGTCATCCGGCTAAGCGTACGTTCCAAGCAATCAGAATTGAGCTGAATAAGGAACTGGATGTTCTTCGTGATTCACTTGATGGGATGATCGATCTTCTGGATGATGGCGGAAGGCTTTGCATTATTACGTTCCATTCACTGGAAGACAGAATTGTAAAAACAATTTTTCGAAAAAATGAGAACCCGTGTACCTGTCCACCGGATTTTCCGGTATGTGTGTGCGGAAAGAAATCCAAGGGGAGAGTTATCACAAGGAAGCCAATTCTTCCAAGTGATGAAGAAATGGAAGAAAACCCGCGTTCTAAGAGTGCTAAGCTTAGAATTTTTGAAAAAAAAGTTTAAAAGAAGGGTAAAAAATGGCGGAGACAGGCAGACATACAAATACTGTGTCAGGTAAAAGACGTCCACAAAATGTGTATGTTGATGGCAACACTGTCCGAAAAGTCCAGGAAGTTCCTGAGCGGAGAGAGTACCGTCAGCCAGAGCATTCTGTTCGTAAAAATAAGGCAAAACCAGAGCAGACCACACCAGAGCAGCAGGTCCGGGGGAACAAGCCGCTTAGTAAGGCAGCCAGGAGAAACCGTGCGAAAGCCAATAATATGAACCGTAATTTTGCCATATTTCTGGCAGCACTTGGTATCCTTATTGTGTTTTGCAGTATTAATTATCTGAAACTGAAAACAGAATGCACCAGTAAAAGAAGCCAGCTGGCCACGCTCGAATCCCAACTGGCCGAGCTGAAAGAAGACAACGATGCATATGAGAGCCAGGTGACTTCAAGTGTTGACCTTGAAAGAATCCGGAAAATCGCCATCGGACGTCTGGGCATGAAATATCCAAGCAACCAGCAGACAGAAACCTATGCGACTGAAGGCGGCAGCTACGTAAGACAGTATCAGGACGTGACCGGGAAGTAATGGGAATGAAGGCAGGTGTTTGATTGACTACTCTGAGAAGAAAAACAAAAAGAAAACCTATAAAAAAAATAAATCACAGTATGAAAAAAAAGCTGTCAATACTGCTCTTTTGCGTATTGGGAGCTTTAATCGTTTTATTGGGAGTTATCACTTATATTAATTTTCAAAGTGGTGACAAGTATAAGAAACAGGTGCTGAGTCAGGCTCAGCAAAAATACCAGAATCGCACAATGCCAGCGAAACGAGGGACAATCTATGAT
>NZ_JBCOME010000065.1:0-21888 GCF_040924365.1 Ruminococcus sp. 1001136sp1_2201st1_G3_2201SCRN_220225
CTGTTGATGGAAGCATTATACTACATTGGGACATTTTCCTTTGTGGTATATTAGGACATTATCATAAATGGTTCATAGACGTGAGAATGAAATGAAATTTTTTGTTGTGTTTTTCGGGAAAACTTGTTATATTAAAAATAATGGCTTTATTATGCTGAGCCAGAGATGGACGATCTGTGATGTTGTATTCGGGTCTCTGAATCTTAAAATGTATTTGAAAAATGATTTTTCAAACAGATTCTGGAACAGAGCTGACGCGACAGATCGCATTTGACTTATAATGGAGATAAATGTGAAGAAACAAAATAAACACGTGATTGCAATTGTGCAGGATGGAAGTATCGCACAGGAACTGGAGCTTGTGCCGGGAGATATACTGCTCACTGTAAACGGTCAGCCTGTGGAAGATATATTTGACTACCGATATCTGATGAATGAAGAATTCGTTGTTCTGGAAGTGGAAAAGGCAAACGGAGAGATCTGGGAGCTGGAGGTCGAGAAGGAATATGAAGAAGACCTTGGGATTACCTTTGAGAAGGATCTGATGGATGATTATCGTTCCTGTTCCAATCACTGCATTTTCTGTTTTATTGACCAGATGCCGCCTGGAATGAGAGATACTCTTTATTTTAAAGATGATGATTCCAGATTGTCCTTCATACAGGGAAATTATGTGACCCTGACCAATATGAGTGATCATGATATAGACCGGATCATCCGGTACCATCTGGAGCCCATTAATATTTCCATCCAGACCATGAATCCGGAACTGAGATGTAAAATGCTCCATAACCGCTTCGCCGGGGATGCATTGAAGAAGCTTCAGAAACTGTATGATGCAGGAATCACTATGAATGGGCAGATTGTTTTGTGCAAAGGAGTTAATGACGGTAAGGAACTGGATGACAGTATTCGCAAGATGTCTGCCTATGCACCAGTACTTCAGAGCGTTTCAGTAGTTCCGGTTGGTCTGACTAAGTTTCGTGAGGGGCTGTATCCGATGGAACAGTTTCAGAAGGAAGATGCATTAGAAGTTCTGGATATTATTCATTCCTGGCAGAAGAAAATGATGGACCAGTATGGCATTCATTTTATCCATGCTTCAGATGAATGGTACATTCTGGCAGGGAAGGATCTGCCCCTGGAAGAGTCCTATGATGGCTATCTTCAGCTGGAAAACGGTGTGGGAATGCTTCGGCTCCTTGGCGAAGAAGTGAAAGAAGCTGTTGCAGGCAGGACAGGAGATGACCGAAGGATAAAGGCTGTCAGTGCTACAGGTGCTTTGGCGGCACCATTTATTAAGAAATATATGGAGATGATCCATGAGAAATTTCCAAATGTAGAAGTGGATGTGATCTCCATAAGAAACGAATTTTTCGGAGAAACGATTACGGTGTCTGGTTTGATCACGGGACAGGATCTGATCAGACAATTAAGCGGCAGAGACCTTGGAGAGAAGCTTTTGCTTCCCTGCAACATGCTGAAAAATGAAGAAGATGTTTTTCTGGATGATATTTCTGTGGAAGAGCTTTCCAGGAAACTGAATGTAGAAATTGTAATTGTGGATGAAGGTGGTTCAGACCTTGTGTCTGCAGTCCTTGATCCGATTGAACATAAGAAACAGAAAAGGAGACAAATGTATGAGCAAACCGGTAGTAGCAATTGTGGGCAGGCCTAATGTAGGAAAATCCACATTGTTTAATGTACTGGCAGGGGATAAGATTTCCATTGTTAAAGATACGCCAGGTGTAACCAGAGACAGAATTTATGCAGATGTATCATGGCTGGATAATGATTTTACTATTATTGACACAGGTGGTATTGAACCGGATAGCGGCGATGTGATTCTTTCTCAGATGAGGGAGCAGGCTCAGATCGCTATTGATACTGCGGATGTCATTATCTTTATTACAGATGTACATCAGGGACTTGTGGATTCTGATGCGAAAGTTGCAGATATGCTTCGCCGCAGCGGCAAACCAGTGGTACTTGCAGTGAATAAGGTGGACAGCATTCAGAAATATATGATGGATGTTTATGAATTTTATAATCTGGGAATCGGCGAGCCATTTGCCATTTCTGCAGCTAACCGTCAGGGACTTGGAGATATGCTTGATGAGGTCGTAAAACATTTCCCGGAGGATACGGGAGAGGATGAGGATTCTGATATTCCGAAGATTGCTATTGTAGGTAAACCTAATGTTGGTAAGTCCTCTCTGATCAATAAGCTGCTGGGGGAAGACCGTGTAATCGTTTCAGATATTGCTGGAACCACTCGTGATGCAGTTGATACGAAGGTTACCTGGAACGAAAAAGATTATATTTTTATCGATACAGCCGGACTCCGCCGTAAAGCAAAAGTAAAAGAAGAAATTGAGCGCTTCAGTGTGATCCGTACTGTAACAGCTGTAGAACGTGCAGATGTTGTAGTTGTAATGATCGATGCATCAGAAGGCGTTACAGAGCAGGATGCAAAAATTGCCGGAATTGCCCATGAGAAAGGCAAGGGCGTGATCATTGCAGTGAATAAATGGGATGCTATTGAGAAAAATGACAAGACCATTTACAAACATACTAACCGTATTCGGGAGGTCCTTTCCTTTATGCCTTATGCAGAAATCGTGTTTATTTCTGCCCGAACAGGACTTCGGATTTCCAGAATGTTTGAGACACTGGATGCGGTAATTGAGAATCAAACTATGCGTATCCAGACTGGTGTGCTTAATGAGATCCTTGCAGAAGCAGTTGCCATGCAGCAGCCGCCGTCTGACAGGGGCCGCCGTCTGAAAATTTTCTACATGACACAGGTTGCGGTAAAACCGCCTACATTCGTAATCTTTGTCAATGACAAAGAACTTATGCATTTTTCCTACACCAGATATCTGGAAAATAAAATCCGGGATGCCTTTGACTTTGGCGGTACACCGCTGAAATTTATTGTAAGAGAGCGCGGAGAGAAGGAATAAAGATGGAACGTATTATTTGTCTGGCTATTGGATATTTGTTTGGAATGTTTCAGACGTCATACATTATCGGAAAAATCCATCACATGGATATCCGTCAATATGGAAGCGGCAATGCAGGAACTACCAATGCCCTTCGTACTCTTGGAAAAAAAGCGGGGGCAATGACTCTTATTGGCGATATGCTTAAATGTGTGATTGCCATTCTGATCGTGGATGCAGTATTTAAGAATCGGTATCAGGAAATTCTTCCATTGCTTGGCATGTACACGGCAGCAGGCTGCGTGCTTGGACATAATTTTCCGTTTTATCTTGGATTCAGGGGCGGCAAGGGAATTGCAGCTTCTGCGGGAATGCTGCTGGCAATGGACTGGAGAGTATTTCTGATCTGCGCGGTGATCTTTATTGGGCTGGTAGCTATTACCCGCTATGTGTCATTGGGGTCAATGGCAGCATATGTAGGTGCGCTGATTTGTTTCATTGGGTTTGGCGCTGCGGGAAGTTATGGCATGGATTTCCCTCATACATTTGAGATGGATGTGATCATGGGACTTATGACAGCACTTGCAATTTACAGACACAGGGCGAATATTTACCGCCTTTTAAATGGAACTGAGAATAAGCTTGGTGCAGCGAAAACTGCAGCCAAATAAGATGAGGTGATAAAATGGCAAAAATCAGCGTAATGGGAACCGGAAGCTGGGGAACAGCACTTGCAATACTGCTTCACAACAATGGTCATCAGGTTATGTTGTGGTCTGCACATCCGGAAAAGGCAGCCAGTCTGAATCAGACCCGGGAGGATCCGAAAAAGCTTCCCGGAATTAAAATTCCGGATGGAATTGTGATAACCGGTGATGAAAAGACAGCTTTGGATTCACCAGATATAGTTGTATTTGCCTCACCATCTGCTTATATGCGTGCTATCAGCAAACGACTTTCCCCATTGATTCGACGGGGACAGATTATTGTAAATGTGGCGAAAGGTGTAGAAGAAAATACGCTTATGCCTGTGTGTGATATTATTAAAGAAGAGATTCCTCAGGCAGATGTTTGTGTGCTTTCAGGACCAAGCCATGCGGAAGAAGTAAGCCGCGGACTCCCTACTACGTGTGTAGTCAGTGCCCGCAAAAAAGAGACCGCTGAATATCTCCAGGGCCTTTTTATGAGCCCTGTTTTCCGGGTGTATACTACACCGGATATGCTGGGGGTAGAGCTTGGCGGTGCCCTTAAGAATGTAATCGCCCTGGCAGCAGGGACTGCTGATGGCTTAGGGTATGGAGATAATACAAAGGCTGCTTTGATCACAAGAGGAATAGCAGAGATGGCGCGGCTTGGTGTCAAGATGGGCGCTAAATTGGAGACTTTTGCCGGCCTTTCCGGAATTGGTGATCTGATTGTTACCTGTGCCAGTGTGCACAGCCGAAACAGACGCGCCGGCTATCTGATGGGACAGGGTTACACCATGAAGCAGGCTATGGATGAAGTGCAGATGGTTGTGGAGGGCGTTTATTCCGCAAAGGCAGCCAAAGCGCTGGCTGAGAAATATAATGTGGAAATGCCGATCATTATGGAAGTAAATAAGCTTCTGTTTGAAAACAAGCCTGCATCTGAAGCTGTGAAAGACCTGATGCAGAGAGAGAAACAGGGAGAAATTTCCTGGGAACTGTGAATGCTATATTCAGCAAATAAGCTGTTGCAAAATATAAAATACAGAAAATATAACTGAAAGAATAGAACCGCAAAAAACTGCCAGAGCAGTGAGCAAAAAAACGAAAGAGTATGCTCAATGTTCTGGCAGTTAATAATTTACAAAGAGTGAAAAGATTAAAAAATAACATCCTTCAGATCATCCGGCACATGGGATGTATGGAGATCTTCATTTAAAGTATCCATGATCGCCATATCTTCATCCTCAATGTTGAAATCAAAAATATTGGCGTTGGAAGCAATGCGGTCTGGATTGACGGATTTCGGAATTACAGAAATACCCTTCTGGATTGCCCAGCGAAGACCGACCTGAGCAGGAGTATGTGCATACTTGGTTCCGAGAACACACATTACATCATTGTCAAGGTAAGCACCTCTGGCAAGCGGTGCATAAGCCTGAACCTGAATTCCTTCCGACTGGCAATATTCAATCAGTTCTTTCGGATAGCAAAGCGGATGACATTCGATCTGGTTGACAGCAGGTACAATACCGGAAATTTTCTTAAGCTCTTCCAGATGATGAATCTGGAAATTGCTGACGCCGATGGAAAGTACACGGCCGGTTTCAAGAAGTTTGGCCATCTCCAGCCAGGTTCCGGTATAGCAGCCAGGCACCGGCCAGTGAATCAGATAAAGATCCAGATAATCCAGCTTCAACCGCTCCATGCTTCTGTAAAAAGCACCATCTACATCTCCAAGTCGTTGCGCATTGTTCCAGATCTTGCTGGTGATAAAAAGTTCTTTGCGTGGGACACCACATTTGGCAATTGCCTTGCCTACACTTTCTTCGTTTTTGTAAGCGGAAGCAGTGTCAATAAGACGGTAGCCCGCGTTCACTGCAGCTGTAATGGCTGTCTCTGCTTCGTTATCTGCTGTTTTATATACACCAAGCCCTAAAAGGGGCATTTCTCTGTCGGTATTCAGGAATACGGTTTCTCTCAAAGCTAATTCCTCCTCATTAAACAATAAATGCTGCTGCTCATGAAGTAATCAGCAACCAATAAATTTCATTCATTATAGCATATAATTACAAAACATTCACCTGTTTTTTGCTTAAATACGCATTCGTTAATCTTTAGACAAACTTTAGAAATAACTGGTAAAATTGTACAGAAATTAAAACATATATTTGTGTGGTAAAGCGTTGAAATTTGGTAAAATTTTATAATTATCTCCTTGCGTAATAATGAGAAAGGTTGTATAATAAAAGAAAAATTTGATAAATTTATGTCATAACTCTGCGATTTTTTAGGTAGAAGAAAGAAAATGTGTTATGCATGAAGGTAAGAGGTATGCGGAATCTCATTATATTAATAGGGAATAGAATATCTTTATATCCATTCTTACATGTTTTCTCACGTTGCCGGCGTGAGTTTTTTTCGTGCCTGGAAGAGAAGCGATGTTATGATTTGTCTGCCGCATTCAAGGCGGAAAGGAGTATTTACTATGCATTTGATCAAAGATGAAAACGGCAATCTGATTCAGCATGGTCATGAGCATACTCACCAGCATACCCATGCAGACGGAGTGAGCCATACACATGCGCATACCCATGACGGATCAGAAAGTCATGACCATACACATAATGAGGGACAGAACTGCAGTACAGACTGCGGCGGCTGTCAGGGAGGGGACTGCAAGAATGAGACAGTAGCTCTTCTTACCTATATGCTGCAGCACAATGAGCACCATGCAGCGGAACTTGATCAGATGGCGGATAATCTTGCCAAGATGGGTATGGATGCCGCCGCGAAGACCATTAAGGAAAGCGTATCCGATTTCCAGAAAGGCAACATGCGCCTTGGCCTTGCCCTGACCCTTGTAAAAGAGGAAATGAAATAAGGAGGCATTATTATGTGTTTGGCAACTGTATATAAAGAAAATGACGATTCTGTAATCTTCAAGAACGTCAGCCGTATTAATGTAGATGGAAACAAACTTGTTCTCCGTGATATTATGGGTGATGAAAGAGTAGTAGAGGGAACCATCCTTATGGTAGACCTTGCGAACAGTATCGTTAAAGTAAAATGTGACTGACATGGATTTCCTGATTACTGTTCAGTGGAAATGTTTTACAAGGTGCGTTTGTGAACAAAATGCACAGTAACGTTTTCTTTTGATGAAGAAAGATAAAAGCGGATTGTTTAAGCAACCCGTGACGCTTATCAGATCTTGAGGTGTTATGCCTTTAGAATAAAAATTACTTAATACGTGGAGGTATGTAATTATGAAATTGTCAGAGGCAATGAGAGAAAGAATGCTTCTGTCTTTCGAGCTATTTCCGCCGAAGACAGAAAAGGGAATGGATAACCTTCCTGGGACAATCGATCATCTGATGAAATACAAACCTGCGTACATTTCCTGTACATACGGTGCAGGCGGCGGAAACGTTGGTGCTAACAGAGAAGTATGCCAGATGATCAGGAAGGCCGGAACAACACCGGTTACCCATTTTACAGTAATCAAGAACACGAAAGAGGGAATCAAAGAGCAGCTGGATCAGTACCTTGCAGAGGGAGTAGATCATATGCTTGCACTTCGTGGAGATATTCCGCTTGGTGAAACAACAACCTGCGGTGATTTCAACTACGCTACAGATCTTGTTAAATTTGTCCGTGACGAATTTGGTGACAAATTCGAAATCGCAGTTGCAGGATCTCCGGAGGGACACATTGCATGCCGCAGCCTTGATGCTGATATTGCAGTTCTGAGACAGAAACAGGACAATGGTGCCGATTATATCATGACTCAGCTTTGCTGGGATATGGAGCAGTTTAAATACTGGCTGGATTCAATCCGTGAGGCTGGTGTTACAATGCCTGTAGACGTAGGAGTTATGCCAATTCTTGACATGTCCGCTACAATTAATATGGCACTTTCCCGTAACGGTTGTGTAATGGACCGTGAGCTTTGCAGACTCATCTCCAGAAACTGGCTGTTCCCGAATCCATTTGCAGCAAAAGATGCTGATGGCAAGCCGTTTGATATGTTCTATGATGATAAGATCAAGAGATTCAAAGAAGAGGGAATCGAGTACACGATCAGACAGATCGACGAGTACCGCGCTCTCGGCGTAGATGGCATCCATCTGTATGCTTTGAATAAATGGAAAGATGTATCCGAGATCATTGACAGATCCGGACTTTGTACTTTAATCTAATCGATTTTGACTTAAATTTTTCAGGAGGCAATTGATAGTATTATGGCACATGTAATTGCTGTCGCAGGTAAAGGCGGCGTTGGTAAAACCACATTATGCGGAATGCTGATCCAGTATCTCTGCGAGAAAGGCAAAGGACCGATCCTTGCAGTAGATGCTGACGCAAACTCAAATCTGAACGAAGTTCTTGGAGTAGAAGTGGAGACTACACTTGGTGATGTAAGGGAAGAAATTGCCCGCGCAGAGCTTGCAAGCGAGAATCCGATCCCGGCGGGAATGTCCAAGGCGGATTACGCTGAAAGACGTTTTGAGGATGCTCTGGTAGAAGATGATGATTTTGATCTTCTGGTTATGGGCAGAACCCAGGGAAAAGGCTGCTACTGTTTTGTAAATGGACTTCTTCAGACCCAGCTTGCCAAATACCAGAATAATTATCCTTATATCGTAGTTGATAACGAAGCTGGTATGGAGCACATCAGCAGGGGAGTACTTCCGTCCATGCAGACAGCGATTCTGGTCAGTGACTGTTCCAGAAGAGGTGTACAGGCTGTAGGTCGTATTGCAGAGCTTATTAAAGAATGTGATATGCACCCGGATACAGTAGGCCTTATCATTAACCGTGCTCCTGGCGGAAAGCTGAATGACGGAATCAAAGAAGAGATTGAGAAGCAGGGTCTTCATCTTCTTGGCGTAGTGCCGCAGGATGAGACTGTTTACGAGTATGACTGCGAGGGTAAACCGACTGCAGGGCTTCCGGAAGATAATCCGGTAAAGATGGCTCTTCGTGAGATCGTAGATAAGCTTGTTTTATAAGGGAAGTCCCCCTTACCCCACATATTTATGTGATAAGAGGATAGAAATGGCATTATAATTCGCAGCAGGCAAGAACGCTGCTGCGGAATTTTTGTCAGGTATTTATCCCATGGGAGGGGATGGGTTCCGGAAAACGGAATATAAATAAATTTATCAAAAGTAACACATACTTAGAGGAGGTCAATAATGAGTGAATTCAAATTAACTACAGTGGAAGAATTCGAAGCTGCCACAGCCCGTCTTCTTGAGACTGGTGCAAAGGTAGGCGCTGATTCCTGGCAGATGCGTGTTAAGAATCAGACTCCACACTGTAAATTCGGTGAGCAGGGCGTATGTTGCCGAATCTGTTCAATGGGTCCGTGCCGTATTACACCTAAGGCACCGAGAGGTATCTGCGGATGCGATGTACATGGTATCGTAGGAAGAAACTTCCTTCGTTTCACAGCAGGTGGCGCAGCTACACACTCTGATCACGGACGTGAGATCTGTATCACACTTGGACATGCAAAAGAGGGCGGCGACTATCAGGTGAAAGATCCTGAGAAGCTGATCCGTATTGCAAAAGAGTGGGGCGTTGAGACAGAGGGTAAAGACATCTATGATCTGGCTCATGAAATGTCTGATCTTGCTCAGGAAGAATACGGAAAGATCAGAGGATATTCCAGATGGCTTAAGAGAGCACCTCAGCATACACAGGATCTGTGGCATGCAGCTGGAATTGAGCCAAGAGCAATTGACCGTGAGGTTTCCTGTGCACTTCATATGACTCATATGGGTAACACAAGTAAACCGGAGGCTCTGATCCGTCAGGCGCTTCGTAACGGTCTTTCCGATGGATGGGGCGGTTCCATGTGCGGAACTGAGTTCTCTGATGTCCTTTTCGGAACTCCAAAGCCAATCGATACCGAGGCTAACCTTGGTGTTATGAATGCAGAAAATGTAAACATCGTTGTTCATGGACATGACCCGAGTCTTTCTGAGATGATCTGTGAGTATGCAGACAGCAAAGAGATGATCGACTATGCGAAATCCATGGGTGCTAAGGGAATCACTGTTTCCGGTGTATGTTGTACATCTAATGAGGTTGCAATGCGTCGCGGTATTCCGATGGCAGGTAACTTCTTACAGCAGGAGAACGTTGTACTGACAGGTGCCTGTGAGGCAATCGTAGTTGACGTTCAGTGTATTTTCCCGGCACTTGGACCTCTTTCCAAATGCTTCCATACAAAATTCATCACAACTTCTCCAATCTGCCAGATGCCAGATTCCGATTTCATTGAATTTGATGCAGGTACAGCAGGAGAGAAAGCAAAACAGATCGTAAAACTTGCATGTGAGAACTTCAAGAACAGAAAACCAGAGCTTGTACATATCCCGGATCTGAAACATAAAGCTACTGTTGGTTACTCTGTAGAAGCAATCGTTAAGACACTTGACGGCGTAACAAACTCTCAGGTAGACGAGACTGGTACCACCAAACCTCTTCTTGAGTGTATTACATCTGGTGTTATCCGTGGTGCTGTTGCTATGGTTGGATGTAACAACCCGAAGGTCAGACCTGACACAGCTCACATCGAACTTATGAAGAAACTGATCGCAAACGATATCGTGATCATCGCTTCCGGATGTTCCGCTCAGGCAGCTGCTCGTGCAGGACTTATGGACAAAGCTGCAAAAGACCTTTGCGGTGCTGGTCTGAAACGTGTTTGCGAGCTTGCAGATATCCCGCCAGTATTACATATGGGATCCTGTGTTGATATCAGCCGTATGCTGATCCTTGCTTCTGAGCTTGCCAAGGATTCCGGACTGAACATTTCCCAGCTTCCAGTAGTAGGATGTGCTCCTGAGTGGATGTCTGAGAAGGCAGTTTCCATTGGAAACTATGTAGTAGCAACTGGTCTTGATACATATCTTGGTGTAGACCCATATGTTTCCGGTTCTACAGAGGTTGCAAGCCTCCTTACAGAAGGGGTACGTGACTGGGTAGAGGCAGCATATACAGTTGAGAAAGATATTGATAAATTAGGCGATCTTATGATTGCGAGAATCGAAGAAAAACGTGACGCTCTCGGAATCTGATCGAAGGAAAGGCGCGATTAACTTATGAAAATAGCAGTAACCGGTAAAGGCGGAGTAGGAAAGACAACTTTTGCGGCAACACTTGCCAGACTATATGCAGATGAAGGGAAAAAGGTCCTTGCAGCTGATGTTGACCCGGACGCAAACCTGGGACTGGCTCTTGGATTTGATGAGGAGACTTTAGATTCCATCGTTCCCATTTCCAAGATGCGTAAGCTGGTAGAGGAGCGTACCGGAGCCAACAGCCAGAATCAGTTTTATACACTGAATCCGAAGGTAGACGACATTCCGGACACCTACGGAAAGGTTTGTAATGGTGTAAAGCTGCTTGTCCTTGGAACCGTGGAAACAGGCGGAGGCGGATGTGTCTGTCCTGAACATGTCATGTTAAAAAGAATCATCAGCAACCTTGTAGTGCACAGGGATGATGTGGTAATTATGGATATGGAAGCCGGTCTGGAGCATCTGGGCCGGGGAACCACGGAGAGCATGGACGAATTTATTGTGGTGATCGAACCAGGTGCAAGAAGTGTACAGACCTACAAAAACGTAAAACGTCTTGCAAAGGATCTTGGCATTACTCAGGTTAAGGTAGTGGCCAACAAAGTACGGAACGAAGAGGATGAAGAATTTATCCGCAACAAGATTCCGGCAGAAGATCTTCTTGGAATGATCCATTACAATGTAGAAGTTATGGACGCAGACCGCCAGGGTAAATCACCCTATGATTTCAGTGAGACAGTAACATCTGAGATCAGAAAGATTAAAGAAAAGATAGACAACGAATCAAGTCTGTAAATAATAGGAGGTACTACAGTGACTTTATTTGATAGAGTATTCAGCGGAAACGACGCTGTTTATGGATTAACAGAGGGCGCTATTGATGCAGCCATCGCACAGCATGGCGAAGACAAAGCAGTAAGCTTCCCTGATACCGCTTACAGCCTTCCTTGCTACTATTCAGTAACAGGAACCAAGGTTACAACCTTAAAAGAGTTAAAAGAGGCTCTTGGCGTTGTAAAAACTCTTATGACAAGAGAGAAAAGACTGAACGACGCATTCATGTCCGGTATTGCTACCGCACTTTGCGCAGAGTTCATCGAAGTTCTGAAATATATCGACGGAGCAACACCATATGAGGAGCCATGCTATGGCCACCTTGCAGATGCTGTGATCCGTGAGCTTGGTGTACCGCTTGTAACAGGCGATATCCCTGGTGTAGCCGTTATCCTTGGAACAGCTCCATCTGTAGAAGAGGGTGTTGCACTTGTAAAGAGCTATCAGGCACAGGGTATTCTTGTAACACTGGTTGGCGGAATCATTGACCAGGTGAAGGAAGCTGGCATGAACACTGGAGCAAACGTACGTGTTATTCCTCTTGGAAAAGACGTTACAGCAGTTATCCACGTTGTATCTGTTGCACTTCGTGCAGCTCTGATCTTCGGTAACGTAACACCTGGAGATGCAGGTACACTTATGAAATATACAATGGACCGTGTTCCGGCATTCGTTAACGCATTCGGACCTCTGGATGACGTTGTAGTTGCTTGCGGAGCTGGCGCTATCGCACTTGGCTTCCCGGTAATCACAAACGAGACAGAGAACATCTTCCGTGTACCGAAGAGCCTTATCGTTCAGGAGGACGTAAGCAAATTCAACGCTACTTCCCTTGAGGCTCGTGACATCAAGATCAAGATCACAAACATCGATATCCCGGTTGCATTCGCATCTGCATTCGAGGGCGAGATCATCCGTCGTAAAGACATGCGTGTTGAGTTCGATGGTTCCCGTGTTGACTGTGCTGAGCTTGTACATACCTGTGACGCTTCTGAGATCGAGGATCACAAGATCACAGTTGTAGGACCGGAAGTTGACGAGATGGAAGACGGAAGCAAGAACAGCATTGCATACGTTGTTAAGGTTGCCGGTAAGAACATGCAGCCTGACTTTGAGCCTGTTATCGAGCGTAAATTCCACAACTACATCAACTGTATTGAGGGTGTATATCACACCGGTCAGAGAGATATGCAGCGTATCCGTATCAGCCATGCAGCATTTGATGCAGGATTCCGTATCAAACATATCGGTGAAGTTCTTTATACTCAGGTTAAGAACGAATTTGACGCAGTTGTTGACAAGTGTGAGGTTGTGATCTACACAGATCCTGCTGAGTGTACCAGAATCCGTCATGAAGTTGCAATTCCGACATTCGAGAAACGTGATGATCGTCTTGCAAACCTCACTGACGAGTCTGTTGATGTATATTACAGCTGTATCCTCTGCCAGGCATTCTCCCCGTCTCACGTTTGTGTTGTTACACCAGAGAGACTTGGACTTTGCGGTGCCGTTTCATGGCTGGATGCAAAAGCTACCAACGAGCTTGATCCGAACGGACCTTGCCAGGTGATCACCAAAGAGCGTCCGATCAATGAAGAGCTTGGTTCTTATGAAGACGTTGATGAAGCGGTTCAGAAGTTCTCCCAGGGTGCTCTGGAGCACGTTACCCTGTACTCCATCATGCAGGATCCTATGACTTCCTGCGGATGCTTCGAGTGTATCTGCGGTATCGAGCCATTCTCCAACGGTGTAGTTATTGCTAACCGTGAGTATGCAGGTATGACACCTCTCGGAATGACCTTCTCTGAGATGGCTTCCATGACAGGTGGTGGTGTTCAGACTCCTGGATTCATGGGACATGGTAAACACTTCATCGCTTCCAAGAAATTCATGAAGGCTGAGGGCGGTATCGAGCGTATCGTATGGATGCCGAAAGAATTAAAAGAGTTCATCGCAGAGAAATTAAATGCTACTGCAAAAGAACTTTACGGAATCGATAACTTTACAGATATGATCGGTGATGAGACTGTTGCTACAGATCCTGAGACTCTGGTAGGATTCCTTACAGAGAAGGGACATCCGGCACTTGGACTTGACCCGATGATGTAATTTATCCAGCAGCTCCTGCTGCAAAATGGAGATAATTTCCCTGGAGTCTGTCTCCTTTAGACAGGCTCCGGGATTCACTATTTCCGGCAGGAATACTGATTTATAGTTTCGCTGCGGAGGGCGAACAAGCAGATCATTTTGATTGCGGAATGAAATGATCTGTATCTGATAATTTATTTAGCAGCAAACCAATGGATAGAGGCGGAGCCTTACATGGTTTGTGATAGAAGATTAACAGAAAAGGAGATGCAGAAAATTGTTAATTAACAGAATTTTCAGCGGTAATGATGCAGTATACGGTCTAACAGAAAAAGCCGTAAACGATGCTGTACAGCAGCATGGTGCAGATAAGGCAGTGGGATTTCCACACACAGCATATTGTCTTCCATGCTATTATGCAGTAACCGGTGTGAAGATCAAAACACTTGGAGAACTGCAGGCAGCCCTTGGCGTCGTAAAATCTCTTATGACAAGAGAGCATGCTCTGGATGATGCTCTTATGTCAGGTGTAGCAACAGCCCTCTGTGCGGAATTTATTGAAGCACTGAAGTATCTTGATGGGGCAGAACCCTATCAGGAGCCTTGTTATGGCCATCTTGCAGATTCCATTATCCGTGAGCTTGGTGTACCGCTTGTAACAGGAGATATCCCTGGTGTAGCCGTTATCCTTGGCAGCGCACCGACTGCACAGGAAGGTGTTGACCTGATCAAGAGCTATCAGGCACAGGGTATCCTGGTAACATTAGTTGGCGGTATCATTGACCAGGCACAGGAGCTTGGTCTTAAGATGGGCTATAATTTACGAATTGTTCCTTTGGGAAAAGACGTAACATCTGTTATCCACGTTGTATCTGTTGCACTTCGTGCAGCACTAATCTTCGGCAATGTAACACCTGGCGATGCAGCAAGCCTTCTTACATACACCAAAGACAGGGTTCCGGCATTTGTAAATGCTTTCAAACCTGTTGATGATGTAGTTCTTGCAGCCGGTGCTGGTGCGATCAAGCTTGGTTTCCCGGTAATCTCCAATGAGGATGAGAACATTGTGGAAGTACCAGGAGCCCTGATCGCGCGTCCGAACGTTGCTGACTTTAATAAGGTTTCCCTTGAAGCAAGAGGAATCAAGATCAAGATCACAAAGGTGGATATTCCGGTAGCATTTGCGTCTGCCTTTGAAGGTGAGATCATTCGTCGTAAAGATATGCGTGTGGAATTTGACGGTTCCCGTGTGGACTGCGTAGAGCTTGTGCAGACTAAGGAAATGAACGAGGTCGAGGATCACAAGATTACTGTCGTAGGTCCGGAAGTCGATAGCTTCGAACCTGGAAGCAAGCACAGCCTTGCCTACGTGGTAGAAGTAGCTGGTAAGAAGATGCAGCCGGATTTTGAACCGGTTATCGAGCGTAAATTCCACAATTATATAAACTGCATTGAAGGTGTATATCACACAGGACAGAGGGATATGTTCCGTATCCGTATCAGCAATGATGCTTTTGCAGCAGGTTTCAGAGCAAAACACTTTGGTGAAGTTCTTTACACTCAGGTAAAGAATGAGTTCGAGGCTGTTGTAGATAAGTGTCAGGTAACTGTCTATACAGATCCGGATGAGTGTACCAGAATGCGTCATGAAGTAGCAATCCCTACTTTTGACAAACGTGATGCACGTCTGGAGACATTGACTGATGAATCTGTAGATGTTTATTACAGCTGTATCCTGTGTCAGGCATTTTCTCCGTCACATGTCTGCGTAGTAACACCGGAGAGACTTGGACTTTGTGGAGCCGTTTCATGGCTGGATGCAAAAGCAACCAATGAACTGGATCCAAACGGCCCATGTCAGATCATCACCAAGGAGCGCCCGATCGATGTAAATCTGGGCTCTTACGAGGATGTTGATGAAGCAGTAAAGAAATATTCCCAGGGTGCTCTGGAGCATGTTACTCTGTACTCCATCATGCAGGATCCTATGACCTCCTGCGGATGCTTCGAGTGTATTTGCGGTATTGAGCCATTTTCTAATGGTGTGGTTATCGCAAACCGTGAGTATGCAGGCATGACACCTCTTGGAATGACGTTCTCCGAGATGGCTTCCATGACCGGCGGCGGTGTTCAGACACCAGGCTTTATGGGACATGGAAAACACTTTATTTCATCCAAGAAATTCATGAAGGCAGAGGGCGGAATTGAGCGTATCGTATGGATGCCAAAGGAATTAAAAGAGACCGTGGCGGAGCGACTCAATAAGACTGCAAAAGAACTCTATGGCATTGACAACTTCACTGATATGATCGGTGATGAGACCGTTGCCACAGATCCGGAAGTTCTTGTTGCATTTTTAACAGAACATAACCATCCTGCATTGTCAATGGATCCGATGATGTAGTATAATGGTTCTGTATAATTTTTACAAATTTTTAAGGAGGCTTTAAGAAATGCCATTTAATCAGAAACCACAGAAGTTCAACGCAAAGATCAACACTGTTACGGTTGGAACTGGCGATAAAGCGGTTACTATTGGAGGAAATTCTACATTTCCTTTCTATACATTTGACGCACCAACCGAGAACAGCCCGAAAATCGGTGTAGAGATCACGGATATGGGACTTGATGACTTTGCACCTGGAATCAAAGCATATTATGAAGGATGCACCACCATGGCTGAGATCGCTCAGAAAGCAGCAGCTATGGAAGGTGGAGATTTCGTTGTACTCAACCTGGAAGGCGGAGATCCAAACGGAGTAAACAAATCTACAGAAGAACTTATTGCAATCGTAAAAGAGGTTGCAGATGCAATCGACTGTCCATTAGTAGTTGAAGGCTGCAAAAATGTGGAGAAGGATGCGGAACTTCTTCCGAAGGTTGCAGAGGCACTTCAGGGCAGAAACGTGATCGTGATGTCTGAGAAGGAAGAAAACTACAAGGCAATCGGTGCTGCAGCAGGACTTGCTTACAACCAGATCGTAGGCGCTGAGTCCGCTGATGATATCAACCTTGCAAAACAGTTGAACGTAGTAACAACACAGTTAGGTGTTGATGCGAAGAAGATCGTTATGAACGTAGGAACAGCTACCGTTGGTTATGGTTACGAGTATGTTGTTTCCACTATGGACCGTATCAAAGGTGCAGCATTATCCCAGAATGATAACATGCTGCAGATGCCTATTATTACACCAGTTTCTTCTGAGACATGGGGCGTAAAGGAATCAGTTGCAACTGAGGAAGATATGCCAGAATGGGGCTCAGAGGATGAGCGTGGTATCGACATGGAAGTTATGACAGCAGCAGCAGACCTGGCAGCAGGATCTGACGCAGTTATCTTAAGACATCCAGAGTCTGTAAAGACCATCGCTAAGATGATCAAAGCACTTGTGTAATATTTTTAGGAGGGAAAAATTGATATGGCACTGAATGGTATTCAGATTTTTAAATTAACACCAAAGAAAAACTGTAAGGAATGTGGATGCCCGACATGTATGGCTTTCTCCATGAAAGTTGCACAGGGCGCTTTAAAGATTGAGCAGTGTCCACATATGTCTGAGGAAGCATTAGCATCTCTTTCCGAGGCAACTGCTCCGCCAATGAAGACGATCAAGATTGGTACTGGCGATGAGGAGCTTACCCTTGGTGGTGAGACCGTTCTTTTCAGACATGAGAAGACCTTTGTAAACAAGACAAGATATGCAGTAGAGCTTTGCACATGCATGGATGACGCTACTGTAGATGCAAAACTGGCTGAGATCCCGAAGGTTGATTATGACCGTATCGGTGAGAGAATGTACGCAGAGATCGTTTACGTAAACTGCGATGCAGAAGCAACAGCTGACAAATATGTAGCACTTGTACAGAAAGCAGCAGCTCTTGGACGTACCCTGATCCTTGGATGTTCTGATCCGGAGATCGCAAAAGCAGCCCTTGAGGTTTGCAAAGACAGCAAGCCGGTATTAAACGGAGCAAATGCTTCTAACTATGAGGCTATGAACGCAGTTGCAACAGCAGCTGGTGTTGTTCTTGGTGTATCTGGCAAAGATCTTAACGAGTTATATGATACTACAGCAGCAATCGAGAAACTTGGAAACAAGAATCTGGTACTTGATGTAACAGGCGCTGACATCAAAGAGACCTTCGGCAATGCCGTACAGGTACGTCGTGCAGCTCTGAAGGATCAGGACAGAACATTCGGTTATCCATCCATCGTAAACCTTGCAAAGATCGCTGGTGGTGACTATCACCTTCAGGCAGGTCTGGCAGCTATGTTTACAATGAAATACGGTTCCATCGTTGTTATGGAGCGTATGACATATGCAGAGGCACTTCCGTTATATGGTCTGCGTCAGAACGTATTTACTGACCCGCAGAAGCCAATGCGTGTAGAGCCAGGTATCTACCCGATGAACGGTGGAGATGAGAATTCTCTTGTTGTTACAACTGTTGACTTCGCTCTTACATATTTCCTTGTATCTGGAGAGCTGGAGCGTTCCGGTGTTCCGCTTAATCTTGTTATCAACGATGCCGGCGGTTTATCCGTACTGACATCCTGGGCAGCAGGAAAATTCTCCGGAAACAGTATTTCTACATTCTTCAAAGAGAAAGTAGAGCCAAATGTTAAGAGCAGACGTCTGGTAATCCCAGGTAAGGTTGCAGTCCTGAAGGGTGATCTGGAAGCAAAACTTCCAGGATGGGAAATCATCGTTGGACCAAGAGAAGCTGTACAGCTTGTGAAGTTCTTAAAGGATCTTGAAGGCTGATTTAAGCCTTTAAGACCCTAAAAGGGTATGCCGCTTATGGGCGGCACCACTATAAATGTAAAGGAGAACATTTGACATGGCAAAATTTGTTACAATTGGAGAGAGACTTTCAACAACAGCACCTTCTGTAAACAAAGCATTTACAGAGAGAGATCCTGAGCCGATCTTAAAGAGAGCAAAACAGCAGCTTGATGCTGGTGCTGTTTATCTTGATGTAAACATCGGACCAGCTGAGAACGATGGAGAAGACCTGATGAAATGGGCTGTTAAGCTTCTTCAGGAGAACTTCGACAACGTTCCGCTGTCTCTGGATACATCCAACAAAAAAGCAATTGAGGCTGGTATTTCCGTATACAACCGTTCCAAAGGAAAACCAATCGTAAACTCTGCTGATGCAGCTGGAAGAATTGAGAACATCGACCTTGCAGCAGCTAACGATGCAATCGTTATCGCTCTTTGCAACGGTGAAGGTATTGCAAAAGACAACGACGAGCGTATGATGTACTGCCAGATGCTTCTTGAAAGAGGTATGGAGCATGGTATGGACGCAAGTGATCTGTGGTTTGACCCGCTGTTCCTGGTTGTTAAAGGAATGCAGGACAAACAGATGGAAGTACTTGAGGCTATTAAAATGTTCTCCGATATGGGACTGAACTCTACAGGTGGTCTGTCCAACAACAGTAACGGTATGCCGAAGAACATCCGTCCAATCATGGATTCCGCATTAGTTGCTATGGCTATGATGCAGGGCCTTACATCCGCAATTGTTAACCCTAACGACCTTCGTCTTATGGAAACAATCAAATCCTGCGATGTATTCAAGGGCAACACCCTGTATGCTGATTCCTATCTTGAACTGTAATTATTTGTAATTCGTTTCTAAATAGGGACGTAAGATACAAAAGGGGCTGGGGCTTTGGCCTCAGTCCCTTTTTCTAACGGATAAGAATAATAATGATGTCTGTTTTGGCAGATATATGACCATATGAGAAAGGTGAGTGCCGGATGTTTAAGGTTACATTTTCTTTTGAAGA
Organism: Ruminococcus sp. 1001136sp1_2201st1_G3_2201SCRN_220225; assembly: GCF_040924365.1. Lineage (NCBI taxonomy): Bacteria > Bacillati > Bacillota > Clostridia > Eubacteriales > Oscillospiraceae > Ruminococcus > Ruminococcus sp. 1001136sp1_2201st1_G3_2201SCRN_220225. The sequence goes on from NZ_JBCOME010000065.1 coordinate 19,451, forward strand.
TGGCAGTGTGGTAGAACATTTTGCCAATGCGGGGGACAATTTACTTGAATTAGCCAGAGAGGCCAATGTGGCCATCGACGCGCCGTGCTCCGGAAATGCTTCCTGCGGAAAGTGCCGGGTACAGTTAAAAAAAGGAGAACTGGACAGCAAGAAAACCTTACATATCAGTGAGGAAGAATATCAGGAGGGATGGCGTCTTGCCTGCACCAGCAAGATCTGTGCAGATGTGACCGTACTGGTACCTGATATTGCGTCTGCTTACAAGAGCAGAATGAAGGTTGCAGATCTCAGCTCCAAAGAGGAAATTGCCATTTTCGAGAATTCCAAAAGAGACGTAGAAATGACCGGTATTGAGCTCAGAAACAGTCTGGATGTAATTGAACTTGATATGAATGAGCCAAGTCTTGATGACACCATGCCGGATAATGAGCGCCTTACAAGAGCATTAAAGAAATATATGAATCTGAAACAGGTAAGGATTCCTTACGCTGTATTAAGAAAATTGCCGGATGTACTCCGGGAAAATCATTTTAAGGTAAAATGTGTGGTTCGCACTGCACCCAATGATCTTTTTGTATACGATATTTTCGGAAAAGATGAAGAGGTGGTAGTGGGCGGACTTGCAGTGGATATTGGTACCACAACTGTTTCCGCAGTTCTGCTCAACATGGAGACTGGAGAGATTCTTGCCAAGGCTTCTTCTGGAAACGGACAGATCCGTTTTGGTGCAGATGTTATTAATCGCATCATCGAGCAGCAGAAACCAGGTGGTAAGAAGAAACTACAGGATGCAGTAATTAAAGAGACAATCAATCCAATGATCGCACAGATGTGTAAAAGTGCAGGCATTCCTGCCAGTCATATTTACAGAATGTCTGTGGGAGCAAATACAACAATGAATCATCTGTTTGCCGGAATCAATGCGGATCCGGTCCGTATGGAACCGTATATTCCTGCATTCTTTAAGACCAATTCCCTTTTTGCTTCTGATGTGGGAATTGCTATTAATAAAGACGCGCATATTATCATTGCGCCGAATATCGGAAGCTATGTAGGCGGTGATATCACTGCCGGAACTTTAGTAAGTATGATCTGGAACAGACCAGAGTTTTCTTTATTTATCGATCTTGGAACTAACGGTGAGCTGGTATTTGGCAACTCTGATTTTATGATGAGCTGTGCATGTTCCGCCGGTCCGGCTTTCGAGGGTGGTGATATCAGCTGTGGTATGCGTGCAACTGATGGAGCTATTGAAGCTTGTACCATTGATAAGGAGACTATGGAACCAACTTATAAAGTAGTTGGAGAATCGGGAACCAAGCCGGTTGGACTTTGTGGTTCCGGAATCATTGATGTGATCAGCGAGCTTTTTATGTGCGGAATCATCAATCCTAAGGGCAAATTTGTCCGTGAGGGTGAGAGAATCCGTCACGATAAATACGGAATGGGAAGTTATGTGATTGCATTTGAAAAGGATGCAGGCTCTGTGAAGGATATTGAAATCACAGAGGTTGATATTGACAACTTTATCCGTGCCAAAGGTGCTATTTTCTCAGCCATCAGAACTATGATAAACAGTCTTGATTTTGACGTGAGCATGATCGATGACGTATACGTTGCCGGTGGTATCGGAAGTGGAATCAATATGAGAAATGCTGTAAATATCGGAATGTTCCCGGATATTCCTCTGGAGAAATTCCATTATATCGGCAACTCTTCCCTGACGGGTTCCTATCTGATGCTTCTTTCTACAGAGGCCGAGAAGAAGACCTATGAGCTTGCTGCAAACATGACATATATGGAGCTTTCTACAGTGCCAACTTATATGGACGAATTTGTAGGAGCGTGCTTTATTCCTCATACAGATACGGGAATGTTCCCTGATGTAATGAATGATTTACAGAACAGGAAGTAATTAATAAAATGCCATTTACAATTGATGACTTAAATTATGATAAAGACAGCAAGGAGAGAATGCCATGGGAGCATTATCTTGAGCTGTATGCAAAAGCTGACCCGAAGGAGATCGCATCCAGACTTTCCATTCCATATGATGAAGAGGCTAAGGAATTTACTCTGACTTTCCTGGGCTCTGAATATAAGATCACATATCCGGATTTCCAGGTAAAACATGTGGCAGATGAGAAGAAATGTTATCCTCTGGAGGATATGATCTACGCAAAGATTCTTACCATTCGTTTTCTGTTAAATGGTTCCGCCTCTGTGGGGACTGGCAGGTTTAAAACTTACCGGGAAATGCCATGGGGAGAAGTGTACCTGAGACAGTTTGACGGACGTTGTATCAAAAGGCTTGCATTTACCTATGGAAACAGACTGGATGATTTCCGGCTTGTAATGGATCATATGAAATGCACTCCGGTGAAATTCGGAGATGTGGCTTATGAGCTTTCCATTTATCCGGGATATCAGATCCAGAT